>NZ_CACWVY010000046.1 GCF_902764455.1 uncultured Methanobrevibacter sp. | reverse complement strand
CCCCAATGTGGAAAACACCATCAAAGAGACATCAATGCAGCTATAAACATAAAAAACGAAGGATTACGAATAATATTCGAACAAAAAATACAAATAAAAATATAAAAAAAAATTATGAACCCATAAGTCAATGGGAGATAGCTTGGTAAACCTTATGTTGAAAAAAAAAAACATAACAGCCCAAGAACAAATTACAAAAATGGTACAAACATTAAGTAATAGACTATAATCATCAGAATCCACAAAAAAAGGAAAATTATAGTTATTTTTTAACTATAATCATATTTGAATTTGTTAAACCATTGAAAGAAGTTTTTATAGTGTATTTGCCAACTTTCAAATCTTTAGACAAAGCAAAAGAAGCAATTCCCTTTTTATTGGTTTTGATTTTATAGGTTTTACCTTTAAATTTGACTTTAACAACCTTATTGGCGAATGCCTTTCCGTTTGATTTTAAAACTTTGACTGTGAATTTAGCAGATTTTTTAACTTTTTTAGAGACATTCTTAGTTATTAAAGTTGTCTTTATGGTAATTTTGTTTTTAACTTTAACACTGCCGTACTGAGATATTATAGTGTATTTACCAGGTTTTTTGTTAATCTTTAAAGTCGCATACCCTTTTTTATCAGTTTTGATACTGTATATCTTTTTGCCTATGGTAAATTTGACATATTTTCCAGTAGCTAACTTGCCGTCAGCCCCGTAAAGGCGAACCTTGAACAGTTTGGATTGTTTGTAATATTTTGTCAGGTCTTTTGAAACAATTTTAGTTTTTGGAATGATTTTAACATCCAGTTGACCATTTTCAAAAGTCAATTTGACAAAACCGTCCTTATCCGCTTTAATTGTGAGATTGCCTAAAATACTGAAGCCTGTGAAATTGGATAATCCCCCATCCTTTTCAAACAGCAAGGTATCGCAGGTTACTGTAATGAGATCTCCCTTATTGACAAAATCCTTATTGCAGGTTGCATTCAATACAACCCAATTGTTTAAATTGTTAATCTTGTCTATGTTTGTATCAGGTAAAATGTCTCCCCAGAAATTGTAATCTGCAACTACACTTCCTGAATATGGATAAAGTGGGCTTCTTCCACTTGAACTGATTAAGAATGAGTATTTGATTATTCCATTCTCACCAAACCACATTATGTCCCTTCCAAAAATATCTCCGCTGTTTATGAATTTGGAATACAATATTGTACCGTTGTTGCCAATCCAAGAAATTGCAGCTCCTGACCATGCATCATTATTGTAGAAATTACTGTATAATACTTTTCCTGAATCTCCTCTCCAGCAGATTGCGCCACCTGAATTCGGATATCCGACACCATTATTTCTGAAGATGCAGTTAAATACAGTGCCGTTTGTACCGTTCCATACAATTGCACCACCTTCATTAACTTTAGCGCCCATTGGCCTATATCGGATAGTATGCCAAACTAATCCGTTTTCATCAACCCATGTTTCTTCCTTATCGAATGGATCATCTTCAATACCGTTTCCGGCATTGTTTGTAAAGTTACAGTTTTCAGCATAACCGTTTGCTCCGTTCCAGTAGATTGCTCCTCCGCCAGCATCATTTGAGAAGTATTTTCCATATGCGTTTCCGTTGATGAAATTGATATTTTTTATAGTTACATCATCTGCAGTAATATTGAACATTCTGGACAGTTTATTTCCATTTAATGTATGGCCGTTTCCATCAATAGTTATTGATTTTGAAATCAGAATTCCCTTATTAGTACCGTTAATGTACATGTAATCCCTGTCCAATACCAGTAAACCTCCTTCCGGTGTTTCATTAATTTTTTGAGCCAATACATTAAAGTCCAAATATTTGAAAGGAATTACTTCAAATTCCATTTGATTATACCTATATGTCACATTAACCATTCCTGAATCATTAGCCACAAATTTAGTCTCATAAGAATAATTTAAAGGACCATATTTTGATAATATTCCCTCATTATCCATTAAATAGCTTAAATCCCATGAAACAGTCACTTCATCACCCTTTGTAACAGTATTTTTATCTGTTTTGAGATTTAATATAATCCAGTTATTGACATTGTCAGGTTTTGTAATTCTGTTTGGGCCATTAACAGTGTCTCCCCAAAAGTTATAGTCACAGGTTATGTTTGAACCATGAATATATGCATTAATCAATATGGAGTCTTTAATGCTTGCATTATCACCATCCCAATACATGACACGGTCTTTAAAAGGTTCCCTATACTCATCATGATATATTAAAAACAAGTTTGAAGACAATAATGTTCCATAGTTTCCGCTCCAGTATATTGCAGCTCCTACCCATGCGAAATTGTCATGAAATTCAGAATTGATGATTTTCCCATAATCTCCATTCCAGTAGACCGCACCGCCATGATTTGCATAACCTACCTTGTTTTCAGTAAAACGGCAATCTTTAACAGTACCGTTATCCCCAATCCATCGGATTGCTCCTCCTTCACAGGTTTTTGCTCCGGCAGGAATTGCACTAGGAATAACAATGACCTTGCCATCCTCAATTATAGTTATATCTTCTGGATATTCTGTAGTATAATCCTGATTATTTGTGAAATTACAGTTTTCAACAAATCCGTTTGATGCATTCCAGTAGAGGGCTCCTCCGCCATAATTGTTATGAACATAACTTCCAATTGCATCACCATTGATGAAATTAATGTTTTTTAGAACCACATTATCTGCAGTGATGTTGAAAATTCTTGAGGATTTGTTTCCATCCAAAATATGGCCTGCACCGTCAATTGTAATAGCTTTAGAAATTACGATTCCCTTATTTGAACCGTTTGTGAACTTGTAGTCATCGTCCAAAACAAGAATGCCCCCTTCAGGAGTGCTGTTAATCAGCAAAGACAAATCATCAAATGTTTTTAAATGTCCGAATTTAACGTTTGAGAAATCGACATCATAGAATGATTCGATTGATGACTCGTTTTCAATATAACAGTCTGTTAATGTGATATTTTTAGAATTCAAAAACAGCTCATTAGGACTGTCATCAGTAAATCTTGCGTTGTTCAAAATTCCGTCTTCACCGTTCCATGCAATGGCTCCTCCGGTGTGACCTGCCCGGTTGTTTTTAAATTTGGAATTTGAAATGCTGATGTTATTTCCCCAGTGGACAGTAATAGCTCCTCCTGTAAAATCAGCTACATTATTTATAAACTTACAGTTATCTACGCTAATGTGATTTCCCCACAGATACAGCGCTCCGGCTTCGCTGTTTACTGTCATTATATGAAGTTGTTTTGGATCATAACCTTCCTCATAGGTCAGACTTACATCTGCGGCAGTTTTTACAGTATTGTTTTGGAAGTTGCAGTTTGAAATGATTCCATTATCTCCTTTCCACAATACTGCACCTCCTGCAGATGCTGCAGAATTATTTGTGAAATTACAGTTAATCAATGATCCGTTATTTCCCAGCCATGATATGACTCCTCCAGCAAGAGCAGCAGATTTTGCATTGACAAAATTAATGTTTTTAATAATAACATTATCTGCCTTTACAAAAAATACTCTTGACACATCAGGAGCTTCGATTTGATGATTGTCACCGTCAATAGTTATTGCTTTATCAATCACAATATGCTTTTGTGTAGTATTTGTAAATTTATAATCCTTTTCCAATGTCAGTACCTGATTTTCAGCGGTTGTATTTATTTCACCTGCCAAATCGTCAAAATCAGATTGGGTGTCATTCAAATCATTTGCACTTACAGCACCAATGCAAAGAAACATCAATGACACAACTGATAAAATTAAAATGAATTTATTATTCAATAAAAATCCTCCACAATTTAGTAATCTTAAAAAATATTTTAATTTTCAATGTATAATAAATTTTGCAAAAACAGTAATCGAATAGTGCGGGGGACGGGACTTGAACCCGCGAAGGGACTAACCCACTAGGCCCTCAACCTAGCGCCTTTGACCGCTCGACCACCCCCGCATAAAAACAAAAGTAGTTATCAAAAAATATCTTTTTCAACTTATATAAACTTAACTATTTTAGGCCAATTTTATAGTAACTTCCATGACTTTTTCATTTTTTAAATCTTCAATTAAGTTGCCATCAAGATCTTTTGCAGCCTTATCGGCATTAATCATCAATGTTCTGGAACAGGTGAAATCACTTTTTCTTATTACAATATCTGTTGGATGTGTCAATGTCAAATCCTCATGGCCCCATCCTGTTATTTCATCATACCCGTTTTCCGTTTTAAGCTCTACAGTTATTCTGGTGTTGGAATCTGCAATCTTGTCTTTAAACTCAGGTGGAAAATTCAGCATGGTCTTGTCCATGTCAGTTCCGATAATACAGTCTGCAGTCGGACCGATTTCAGCATCCTTTGTAATCTCAAAAGTTGATTTGTGTTTTGAACTTACATTCTTATGACCTCTGGTCAGAATTTTAAAAATCATAAATAATAATTTGATTCGAAAATTAATAAAATTTTTCATGGCAAATAGACGAAGAAACGATTAATAATTCAGTAAGATATATTGAAAACTATTAAAAATATCAATGTTATTTTAAATATAATTAATGCTTATGAAAATAATCGACACTTTGCACAGTGTAATCTACATGAAAAAAATAAAATTAAAGAAGTTTTAATAAAAACTTCTATTTTTTAATGGTTATGGTGTTGGTTATCTTTGTCTTTTTATAAATGGACTGTATTTTGTATTTACCGACTTTTAATGCAATTTTAATAGTAGCAGTAGCTATTCCTTTACTGTTTGTTTTTCCAGTATATGTTTTTCCTTCCATTTTGAAGGTAATCTTTTTACCGGTTAGCGGATTTCCTTTACTGTTGACCAGTTTTGCCTGAAACTTAGTGACCTTTGCTCTTTTTTTGGAAAGGTTTTTGGCAGATAATAGCTTCTTAACTGTTATCTTATTGGATACCTTAAATCCTCCATAGCTTGCAGTGACTGTGTATTTTTTAGCCTTAAGCTTAACTGCCAGTTTTGCATAACCGTTCTTATCAGTTTTAATTTTATAGGTTTTGCCGTTCACTTTAAATGTTACGGCCTTGCCTGCACCTACATGCTTATATCCGTCAGTGTATATTCTAACTTTATAATTGGTTTTTGCGCCATAATAATTTGAAACATCCTTGTTTTCCATTATCTTATAGTAGATTGTTATTTTATTGGAAATTGTCTGGCCGGTAGCAGGATTTGTGGCTTTTATTGTATATGTTCCTGCCTTGAAGTTAATGTTGATTCTGGCAATACCGTTAGGCAGAGTAGTCAAATCATAAGACCTGCTTCCTATCTTGAAGGTTACTTTAGTATTACCCAAGGCATTTCCTTTTGCATCTGTAAATATTGCAAAGTACTGGGTTCCGCTGCCGTACAATTTAACAACATCAATGCCCTCAGCAGTAGACAGGACAGTTACTGTAGCGTTTGCGGATGCAGCATGATATTTTTCTGTCTGTTCAAATATGACTTCTGCATTGTAACTTCCAGGATTAAGATCAACATCCAAAAATGCCTGTCCGTTGGAGTTGGTAACCAAACTATATTCTTTAGATGAAATTTTTACAGTAATGCGCTGATTTGCAAATGCCTTATTGTTAGAATCTTTCAAGGTGATTTGCAATTTTTCAGAACCGCTATAATACTTTGTGAGATTTGAAACAGATAAAGTTGCATCAAGCAAATCATCAACTACCTTAAATGAACCTGAATAGCTTGCTGAAGTGTAGTTTTCATCACCTGCAAATTCAACAAGGTAAGTGTAATTGCCTTTAGCCATTTTTCCAAGAACAATTGATCCGCTTCCATCCTTTACGTTTACAGTGTAAAGGCTGCTTCCTATCTTTAAGCCAACATCAGATGTAATCAAATCTCCATCCTTTGTTTTGAGACTTACTTTACAGATTACCCTATCATTTATACCTGCATCATTTAATTCAACATCCAATATTGATTTTTTCTGATAAACATTCAACAGAAATGTTGTATTTGATGCATAATAGTTTTTATCACCCAGATATTTTGCTATAACAGTATATTCACCGTTATTCATAGGTGCTATGTACCAGGAAGATTTTGAATCGCTGACAGGTTTGTTTCTTGGTGAGAAATAACCTATCATACTGAATGAAACACTTCCTGTAGCGTTAGGACTTAAATTTGCATATATCCTTATATTTTCACCCAATGCCACTTCCTTAACATATAATTCAATGAAGGAATTTGCTTTTACTACATTAAATGAAGTCTGATTTGATGATTCGATATAATATTCATTTCCCAAATAGGTTGCATTTATTGTATAATTTCCCGCGTCAAGACCTGCAAAGTTCCAAACCGCTTTTCCGTTATTAATTTCAATTTCTTTAGTTAAGTTTGCGACATTGAACCTGACTGTTCCTGTTGCATCGTCATTGAGTGCGGCAACAGCAATCAAGTCACCTCCGTATTGACTGTCAGTGATTGTTAAGATTATATCTGATGAGAATTCCCTAACATAAAAACTGACAGTCCTGTTTGAAGCAAAGTAGTTTTTATCTCCCAGATATTTGACTGTAATGGAATATCTGCCTTCATTTAATTTGGACAGATTCAATTCAGATTCACCGTCAACAATTGCAATTTTATATTCAGTGCCGTTGAAAATGAATATAATGTCTCCTGATGCATTTTTAAGATTGGTGACCTTAATTATCTCATCTATGTATGGTGTTGCGGCACCTACATTAACGTCAAGTTCAAGATCTGCCTTTTCAACAGAAAAATCACTGGAATGTTGCAAATCATGATAGACCGCTTTTACAGTGTAGCTTCCAACATTTAGATTGGAGATATTGTATTGGGCAGTTCCATTAACAATTTCTACAAATACATTTAAAATATCTTCAATTATGAAATTGACTTCGCCTTTAACACCATTTTCAAAAATAGCTTTTATTTTTTCGTTTTCACCATAGATACTGTTTGAGGCAGTCAAATTGAAATCAACATCCATAACTGTTAATACATTGAATATTGTTGCATTCTTATAACTGGCAGATATGTTATATTTTCCACCGGCCAAATTCAAATTAAAGTATGCAAAACCGTTATCATCAGTTGTAATGTTATATTTTTTACCGTTAAAATCAACTGAAACAATTCTTCCAGGCATTGGAATGCCGTTGACTTCCATTAACCTTACAGAATAGTTAAAGTCATTTAAGGCATATCCTGTTGAGTTCTCACCAATGAATACGAATTCATCATCAATTCCCAAAGTTGTATTCCATGTTGAATCCTCAAAATATGCATTTCCTTCATAAAATACGAATATATAATTGGTTCCCTTATCGAATTTGACAGAAAATGTTGCTTCACCATCAGTTAAATTTAATCTATAGGAATTATAATTTACATAAACACCTGCAACACCTGTTGCATTGCTTGGATTTACTTTGACTGTTATTGTGCCGTTTAAAGCTTTGTCATCCATATCAACATCAACAGTCAATGATGTAGGAGTTTTCAATACATTAAATGAAGTTGAAACATTAACAGTATTGTATCTTAAATCTCCATCAAATATTAAAGTAACATCATATTTTCCTGCTCTTAAATTTGTTAAAGTGACATTGGTTACGACATCATCAATAAATATTGTATTGTTTTCACCATTGATTATCAAAGTTGCCTCTCCCCTCAGGGATTCCGGACTGACTTTAATCGTTATTGTTTGATTTTCACCAACATTTATGTCGTTTGTAGAGATGTTTATCGCTGCATCGTATCGGGTAACATTTAAAATGCCGCTGACGGATGCTGAATTATAATACTGTGTCTCTACAAATTCCAATGAAATGTTATATTCGCCTTCTGCAAAATTATTCAATGCAATTGTTGTGTTGCCGTTATAAAGATAAACAATCTTTTTTCTCACGCCGTCAACATAGAGAACAGCCTGACCCTGAACTCCCTTAGGTGCTAAAGTCACAATAGCTGAACCTTTTTGAGAAACCTTTATTTCAGGAATATTGATTTTTAAGTCAACGTCCTGTTTTTTGATTATGACATTTGTCCTGTTGAATGCCTTGAAATGATTTTCGCTTCCGTCATAAATGATATTTAAAGTATGATTTTGAGGAGTTAAATCTGAGATAGTGCAATTTCCTTTTCCTCCAACCAGATTGACAGTGTAGGTTTTATCAGCTATTTTTAATAAAACAACACCGGTTGGAATTGAATTGTCTGCACTTGTTACTTCCAAATCCACTATCAAATCGTCCAGATATGAAATATTGTCATTTGTTGTGAATTTTACATAGGTTACAACTTTACCTACATCAACAAGGACATTTTCACTGAAAGAACCTAAACTCGCAGTTACATTATACAATCCCTTATTTTGAGTATAATTAAATTTAAAATCTGCTTTTCCATTTAATAATTCTTTATTTGAGACTATTTGTTTACCGTTAACATTTGTTTTGAATGTTACATTAAATATTGGCATCAAATCAATTTGAGGCACCATATTAATGTTATTTGTCCATGATGCACGAATGTTTACATCATCTGAGATATTTAATTTAGTATAATCGGGAGTCAGGTTTAAAATTAACCATGAATTGATTGAATCCACATTGATTCTGTAGTTGTCTTTATACGGATTTGTGTTAGTATCCCACCAGTTATTGTCAAGGTTTATTATTTCTCCACCATTGAAATAGATATCCTGTGAGATGCCAAAAAATGGAACGTTATCCATAAATGCATTGTAAGTTAAGTTCAATTTGCCTATGTTATAGATATTTCCTGATCCCTTATATGCAGGGGTTGGTGCTTCATAATAACCTGTATTATTTCTGAAGATGCTTCCACATGCAGTCAATGTTCCTGAATTATAAACAGCACCATAAATATAATTAAAATTAGATCTTTCAATATAGTTATTTTCAATTATGGAGTTGAACATCTTAAAATCGCCTGTGTTGTATATTGCAGAACCTTTAGTTTCATGAAGTGCAGTTGAATCTGAAATAATGCAATCATGCATTATGACTTCACCACCATTTGCAATTGCGGCACCGCAACCAAAATCAATGCTTTTTGATTTTGAAAATGAAGTGTTGGCAATGAGGAGTTTTCCCTTATTGTATATGCTTCCCCCATAGGAGAAAAGTCCTGAAGTGGACAATGCAGTATTGTTGATAAATCTAGAGTTTAGAATTGTCAATTCGCCAAAATTGCTGATTGCACCTCCATAAGTATTGTTGTCACCACCCCCATAAGATAAAACATTGTTTTCAAATATACAGTTGTCAACTGTGACTTTTGCATTTTTAATGTCTAAAACCGCACCATATACCTTATCATTATAAGAAACAGAATATGACTCTGGAGCTTTATAGGCATTGATGAATTTGATATTCTTAAAACTGACTGTTATATTGTCCTGAATATCAAAACAATAATCTTTTCCCATACCGTTTATGACAGTATTTTCACAACCGACAAAACTCAAAGATTTTGATAGGGTCAGTTTATTATTCAGATTATTTTTAAATTCCCCATCTGATAAAAATATGGTACCGTTATCCTTTGATAAATCTATTGCCTTATTTATTGTCTTAACAGGATTTTGCTGAGATCCTTCAGCAGAATCTGTACCTGTTATACTAACATATATTTCAGATAAATCATCATTAGCATCCTTTAAGGCAATTGAGTCAATCTGATTTTCAGTTAAGTTCATTGCATCATCAGCATTAGCATAAACCGAAGATAATGAGAATAATGCAATAAAAACAAATAATATAAACATTACCTTATTGATTTTCAAATTAAATACCTCAAATTAAGTTAATTATACTTTATTAAATATCATTTGTCAATGATAAGATTAGTTATGTTAAAAATAGTATTTAAAATCATTTGTATAATTTATAAAAAAATTAAAAAAAAAGTAAAATTAGTTGAAAATAACTAATTTATTCAAATTTTGATTTTTTGCGTCTAATTCCAATAAACAACAGAATCATCACAGGAATAATGAAGAAAATTGCAGGAATGAAACTGTCATCGGTCTTTTCTTCTATTTCGAATATTTTTTTACTAACACCCTCAGAATCACCGGCACCAGAAGAATCAGGACTGACTGAAGATTTGGATTGGCTTGCAGCACTTTCAGATCCTTCAGCAGATGGTGTTGCATCACTTTCATTTGAACGGACATTTGCATTTTGACCGTTGAATGAGGTAGTGTTTGCATTTCCACTTTCTGTATTGGAGTTAATGAAGTTAATCAAAGCCTCTTTTAATGACATTGGTTCCTTTTTGGTACCGTCACCAGATGAATCTCCCTGATTGGAAGAACCTCCGTTATTGTCTGATGAATCTTCCTGTGGAGTATCTTCACCATCCTGAGGCTGCTGATTTGTATTTCCCTGATCTTTTGAATTTCCAGGAATCAACGGATTATAGGAATATTTATTATTGTCGTCATCACTTTTGCTGAGTTTATCTCCATCAATCTTATTTGTAATGCCTTTATCATTTTTTGGTGTTGTATAATCGTTTTTATCCCCATTATCAACATTATTGTTATTTAATGCGAAATAATCAAATGCACGTATAATCTGATTATTATAAAATTCCAGACCTTCATGTGAATTTATATCCCAATATTTGAATCCCCCATTTCCATTTTTTACTTTGGAATTATAGGATACAAGCAAATTGTTTATAACCTTTGAATCAACAGAACTCAACAGATTTACAGCATAAAATCCATCACTGAATACAGTATTATTTTGAATATTGTACTGATGGTCGCCGTTTGTTGATTGGCGGTAACTTATTCCGTAAAGATTATCCTCGATTGAAACATCACCGACACTGTGAACCTCGATTGTGTTGTTGAGAATTGTTGAATGTGAATCCTGAGACTCAATTCCTGCAACCAAAGCCCATTCGTGAGTTCCGGCAAGTCCGGTTACATTAATTTTATTGTTTGTAATGGACAGTGATGTTTCCCCATAGAAATTCTGGGAATATACACCAATGTTAGGGCCGTTTGAAAATGAATACAAGTCATTTTCCGTGATATTAACATTTGAAATAGGACCGGTAATCTGAATAGGATAAGCGGTACCTGCAGCCAGTTTACCGCCTGTTGTTATTATTGAAATTTTATTGTGGCAAACTGTAATGTTATTCAAATTATAGATGTCCAGACCATAAATGTAGTTGTCCGTACCGGGATATGTCAGAAAGTCTGTCATGAATATGGAATTATTGCATATAAATGAATTATCCGTTTTACTGATCAGCATACAATCCAAAGAGGGATATCGGTTTTCAGGACGTTTATTTACTTCGGAAAAAAGTGTATTTCCAATAAATGAAATATTTTCACTATTTCCAATACCTACTGTTAAAACCAAATCAGATGCGAGTTCAGCACCATTGGCTCCGAAAATAATATCTTTCAGAGGCAATGCAGAATGAATTGTGTTGTTTTCAATTATTGCATCCCTGCACTCTACCAATTTCAAAGCACAATTGTAAACGTTGACATCCTCATTGTGCCCTTCAAAGTTAACGTATGAATTTTTTATCCTTAGATTTCTTAAAGGACTGCCTTGACGGCCTTCAGCATATATTCCATATGCTTCAACGTTCTGAGGGACAATATAATTGATATTAACATTGATTAAATCAACATTATCTGAAAGAATCTGGATAGCAGAACCGTCATTGTCTTTAAATTCACTATCCAAATCCAAATTAATATCCGACAATGTTACATCACCGGCATCAACTTGAAATACAGTATTTTTTAGAATATATCCGCTACTTTTGATTGTTGCATTATTTGCATGAATAATTAATCTACCGAGATTTTCAAAATTTTGATTGAATATCAAAGTTTTATCATCAAATTTTGAAGTTAAAATCCCATTTGTGAAATAATCATCAATATTATCAGCATTTATATAAATTGTATCATTTACAACCAAATCCGGCACATCAGGGACTTCATCTTCAACATTTACAATTGAATCATCAAGTGACAAATCAATAGTAGAATTTGTTTGGTTTAAATCCCCAGCTGAGACCGAAGAAATTGAAATTATTAAACAGATAATCATTAGTCCAATGAATAATTTCACATCATTTCTTATACCTATCGCCTCCTTAGATTAATTATCCTAAAAGCAACTACAAAAATTGCTAAAAGACAATAGATATTATATTAAAAATAGTTTATAAAGTTATCTTTAAAAAAAATTCAAATATGTTAAAAAAAG
Organism: uncultured Methanobrevibacter sp.; assembly: GCF_902764455.1. NCBI lineage: Archaea > Methanobacteriati > Methanobacteriota > Methanobacteria > Methanobacteriales > Methanobacteriaceae > Methanobrevibacter > uncultured Methanobrevibacter sp. The sequence goes on along the minus strand of NZ_CACWVY010000046.1, from coordinate 3,663 downwards.
AAAAAAGTTAGAAGTGAATGATCACTTCTATTTTACAGTAATTTTTGCAGATTTGCTTGCTGAAGCATATGTTTTATCTCCAGCAAACTTAATAGATGCAGTGTATTTACCTTTTTTGCTTATGTTAAGGTTAAAGGTAGCTTGACCTTTAGCGTTTGTTTTTGCTGTGTATGTTTTACCATTGATTTTCATGGTTATTTTCTTACCAGCGCTGAGGTAAACTTTTCCATCTCTGGAGTTGCATTTTTCTGTTTTTATGGTTACTGTGTATTTTTTGGTTGCACTTGCTTTGTAGGTTTTAGAAGGAGCTGAGATTGTAATTGGTTTAGATTGGATGTCGAAACTGAATGCGACAAATGTAGCATTGTAGTTTTCATCACCAATGTATGACATTGCACAGAGTGCTTCTTGAGCTACTTGAGTGTTAATACCAATAAATACTATACCGTTTTCGTCAGTTGTTCTGTTTAGAATAACTGTTTTGTATGCGAATTTAACTGTTGCGTTAACGATTGGTTTGCCGTTAGAATCAGTTAATCTGAATGAAGTGGTTTGTCCGATTTCACCAGCAGGAGAATCTACAGCATAGGTTTTAATTGAAATACCTTCGGTAACGTTAAATTCACTGCCTAATCTGGAAGGAGCAATATTTTGAATAGTAATGTCAATATTTGTTCCGGCTACTTCAGGAGTTCCAGCATAAGCAATAGCAACAATTGCGTTGTTTTGAGCAGTCATCTTGAATGATCCGTCTGCACCAGTAGTTAAAGTACCTTTTGTAGTGCCGATTGTGTAATCGATAGTAGCATTAGCAATAGCATTTCCAAGTGAGTCAACTAATACACCTGAGAGTACTAAATTACCATCGAGAACTAAGTTGGTAAATTGACTAGTTACAACTTCTGCATTTACAGTAGCTGTTTTTATGACAGGTGAGTGAGTTTCATCACCAGAGTAAACAACTACAACACTGTGTTCGCCAGGAGTCATATTCATTGGTACAACAGCAGTTCCGTTTTCATCTAAAGGAACAACAGTTTCAACACCGTCAACAATAACGCTAACGTTTCCGGTAGCACCAGGAATATCAACAGTTACATTTGCTTGTTCACCTACTTTAAAGTCAGTCGGCATAGTAACATTTGCTTCAGTTGTTTCTTTATCAGCACTGAAAGTAGCAGATTTAACTACAGGAGCATTAGTATCATCACCAGGATAAACGACAACAACACTATGATCACCAGCACCAACAGCAGGAACAGTATATTTAGCAGTACCATTCTCATCTAAAGCAACAACAGTTTCAACACCATCAACAATAACAGAAACATTACCGGTTGCACCAGGAATAGCAATATCAATAACAGCTTCTTCACCAGCTTTAACATCACTAGGAAGAGTAATATTAGCTTCACTAAGAACTTTTTCTACACTGAATGAACCAGTTGCAACGGCAGCATCGTGAGTGTCATCACCAAGATAGACAACTACAACACTATGTTCACCAGATTCAGCTGCAGGAATGATAAATTGAGCAGTACCATTCTCATCTAAAGGAACAACATTTTCAACACCATCAACAAAGACAGATACATTACCTGTTGCACCAGGAATAGCAATATCAATAACAGCTTCTTCACCAGCTTTAATATCACTAGGAACAGTAATATTAGCATCAATAGATTCTTTAGCCACATTAAATGAACCAGTTGTAACAGCAGAATCATAGGTGTTATCACCATCATAGACCACTACAACATTATAAATACCAGGTTCAACATTAGTAAGGACTAATTGAGCAGCACCATTTTCATCTAAAGCAAGAACAGTATCAACACCATTCACCAGCTTTAACATCACTAGGAACAGTAACATTAACATCACTAGCTAACTTATCAACACTGAATGAACCAGTAACAACAGCAGAACTGTAAGTATTATCACCATCATAAACGACAGCAACACTATAATCACCAGGCACAATATCCTTAAGCACTAATTGAGCAGTACCATTCTCATCTAAAGCAACAACAGTATCAACACCATTTACAACAACACTGACATTACCACTAGCACCAGGAATAACAACATCAATAACAGCATTTTCACCAGCTTTAACATCACTAGGAACAGTAACATTAAGATCACTAGCTAACTTATCAACACTGAATGAACCAGTAACAACAGCAGGACCATAGGTGTTATCACCATCGTAGACCATTGCAATATTATAATCACCAGGTTCAATATTCTTAAGCACCATTTACAACAACACTGACATTACCACTAGCACCAGGAATAACAACATCAATAACAGCTTCCTCACCAGCTTTAACATCACTAGGAACAGTAACATTAGTTTTAGTATCTAATTTTTGAACTGTGAAATCAGTTGAGTTTTCAATAGTAGTGTATTTTAAATTACCATCGAAGTAAACTCCTACTGTGTATTTGCTAGCAGGTAAGTTTGAAACATTGAGTTGTGCTTTACCATCAGTAACGTCTACATTGTATTTTTTACCATTGAGTATTACTTCAACAGTACCTTCAACAGATTCATTGAATCTGATGTTAACAATAGCATCCTGACCAACAAAAATATCATCAGCTTCTACAATTAATGCAGATTCTAACGGATAGTTGTGACTTATAGTATTGTTTTCATTGTCATATTTGACAGCTGCATCACCAGCTAATTCCTTAGCATATAATACATTATCAACTACAATGTTATTTACGGTTGATTTTAAATCGACAGCATATTCACCGGAAGAAACTATATTGTTATCTTTTATAGTGTTTTCATTACCACTTACAGTTACAGTATTGTTTGTAAATGTAGTGTTTGTTCCGGAAATAGCAACATTTTGGAAAGTATTGCCTACTACAGTTGTATTAGCAGCAATATTTGTGGTTGCATAAATCTTATTGTTTTCTACAATACTGTTTGCACTTGGATTGAAGTTGGTATTACCGTAAAGTGTGTTGTTTCTGTAGACATTACCACTAGAAGAAGCTCCATATTGGTTTAAGATTCCACTACCACTGTGATAGATAGTGTTATTTTCAACAAGGTTACCAGAGCCACTAACAGTCATAGCATAACAGAATGCACTTCCAGGTTGGTTGTTGTATAAAACATTATTAGTGTATGAAACATGCTCAGGAGCAGCACCTTGACCAACAAATTGGTTAGCAGAAAGAATATTACCACTAGAACCAGTTATATTGAATAAATTGTGATCAAATACAGCATAAGCTCCACCTTTACCTAAAACAAGTAAACTGGAACCAGTTCCACCATTTTCAAAGTAACTATTTTTAACGAGAGTGTTATAAGCACCAGTGTGGATAGACAAGAATCCAGTACCAGAACCGACACCACGTTTATTAGCAACAATACTAATATTATCAACGGTTACGTTGGAAGCACCTTTAATGTATAAACAATAGTTAATAAAGTCTAATCCAGTAATATTAGTGTTATCTCCACCAGCAACAATATTAAATGAATTAATAGCATTACCAGCATAAGTATCACCACAATTGAATAAAGCATCACCAGTAGATGAAATAACATTTACAGATTTATCGATGTATACAGGATATTTACCTAAGAACAATCCTTGGAAGTCTAAAGTAGCACCATCAGGAACAAAAGAT
>NZ_CACWVY010000045.1 GCF_902764455.1 uncultured Methanobrevibacter sp. | reverse complement strand
AGACCAAAAATGGAATTCTAACCTTTTTAGACTTCCAAATGCAAAACTGGACACAAAAACACATAAAAATTAAATAAGCCTATAAAATTTTACAGACTCCTTTTTTTAAAAAAATGTTGCAGGATAAAAATCCCACAACTTTTGACTGTATTTTAAAATAATTAGTTTTCATTAGAGAAAAAATTAAATTATTACTCAAATAATCAAGAGCAATTTTTATAAAAATCCAGCAATTAAACTGAATACAATTATCATTGCCATTACAACTGATAATGCATTAACAACAGGTTTATATTGCTCTTCGGACAATTTATAGCTGAGCAATATCTCAAGCATGTATCCACCATCCAAAGGCTTTAGAGGAAGCAGATTAAATAGACCTATTCCCAGGTTAAGCATAAATATCCATTGGAAAAGTTCAAGAAACTCGAATAATACCCAAGGCAGAGGACCTAAACTGTTATTTGTTAATGCAAAATGTTTATTTGCCTGTATTCCGAAAAATCCTCTGGATTCGTTATTAGGATTTTTATCCAGAGTCAACGAGTAGCTTCCCTGATCCGTTTGAACCGTCACATTATCGCCAGGCCTGTACGAACTTATCATATCAATATAATCTGTGGAATTATTAATTTCATGGTTGTCAATGGCCTGTAAAACCATTCCCTCTTTCAATACCCCATCAGAAGGTGAATTGGAAACAATTCTATCAATAGCTATACCATCCTCTTCAAAAAAGCTTGGAATTCCTGCTGATATCAATGAAACCAGAATGATTGCAATCAGTGCCAGAGTTATATTTGCAACCGAACCTGCAGCATAAACCCTTAGCCTTGAAGTTCTTTTTGCCTCCTTTAACTCATCCTCATCGGGTTCTACAAATGCTCCTGGAAGAATTGCAAAAAGCAACAATCCGATTGATTTAATGGAAATCTTTTCACCGATTGCCTGTATACCATGAGAAAACTCATGAACAACCAAAACTGTGGCAAGAGCTATCAAACCATAAACAAAAGGAATGTATATGGATGAACCCGGCATTTCCACTCCAGGAATAACTATAGAAACAGCAGGTGTTTCAAAAACGGACGGCAGTGATGAAACCAATGTCCATGTAATAAAAATCATGGCTCCAAAAGCCACAAAAACACCCACATTCATGTACCATCTCCAGAATGTCGGTGAAAAATTAGAAATTCTAGATATCAGCCCACGAAGTCTTTGAGTCTTCCACATTATCACAGGGAAGTTTATCTCAACTCCATAATTTGAGAGTTTTTCATGAAATATTCCAGCCAATATCCAGATGACAGCAAAAGCTATCAAATAATAATAAATCCCATTCATTAAAATGCACCTTCAACTACCAAAGTAGTGAATTAAAGAGAACAACATCAACTATATCGTCCTTTTGGTATCCTTCATCGTTTTCGTCTATGATGATATAGCTGTTCGCCTCAACCATTGAACGAATTATTCCAGAACCTCTATTCAACACGTGCTTTGCATATTCATTATCACTGACTGCACGTATGAAATCAGTTCTTCCCAATTGTGAAGGTATCTTAAGCTGAGAGATTCTTTTAACTATGTTAAAGTCAAATGCCCTTCCTTGCATTTCAAAGAGGTATTTTCTTGCAAAAACATCGAACTGAGACATTGCCGCAACTGGCTGGCCTGAAAATGTAAATACTATTTTATCATTAACAAGACCCGCACCTGCAGGTTTACCCGGCCTCATTGCAACACCATGAAACAGAATTTCACCTATTTCATCAATGACATCGAGAACAACATCTCCTTTACTAATGGCTGTTCCTCCAGTGGTCATTATGACATCATAATCTTTTGAAGCTTCCAGAATGGCCTGCCTAACCTCTTCATAAGTGTCTCCTGCATGTGCTATTTCACACTCCGCACCTGAATCTTCGACCATAGCCTTAATAGTAAACTGATTGGAATTGATGATTTTTGCCTTATCAATTTCTTCTTTGGTAGGTTCAACAAGCTCATTTCCGGTTATAATAAGTTTTACTTTAGGCTTTTTGAAAACCTTCACAGTATCATAACCTGCTGAAGCTATCAATCCCAATTCCTGATATCTGATGAAAGTATTTTTATCAAGAATTTTTTGACCTTTTTCTATGTCTTCAGATTTGGGAGAAACATTTTCACCAGGAGTTACCTGAGAGTAAATTGTTAAATCATCCCCATCTTCAGTGGTGTACTCCTTCATTAAAACAGCATTTGCTCCCTCTGGAATCGGAGCTCCTGTAGCTATTACAATAGCTTCACCATTCTTAACAGTTTTGGTTGAAAAATCTCCTGCACCAATTGCATCAATGATTTTAAATTCCTTTGGTGCGGATTGACCTGCTCCAAAAGTATCCTCTGCAATCAATGCAAATCCATCCATTGCAGATTTATCAAATGGAGGTGAATCGTGAAATGCCATTATATCTTCAGCCAAAACTCTTTTGTGAGCATCATAAATAGAAATTTCTTCAATATCTGTCAATTTCTGATTATCACTTATTAACTTTGAAGCATTTTTCACTGAATCCAATTTTGACAAGAACATGTTTTTAAACTCCCCCAAGTTATTTATGCCATGTATTTTTCAATAACCCCATGATATGCATTATCCAAATCTTCAAAACTAAATTCATGACCGTTTACATTTAATGAAGTGCCTTTTACCTCACCAATGATTTGTGCTTCAACATCGATTTTTGATAAGATATCTTCAGCTGCATCAGCTTTAACTGTTAATAAGTATCTTGCATGGCTTTCTGAGTATAACAATTGGATTTTATCAAGTTCATCGTCAACCAGCTCAACGTCACATCCAAGGCCTGATTTGATGACCATTTCAGATAGTGCTACTGCAAGTCCTCCTGCAGATACGTCGTGAACTGCTGTAATATTGTTGTCTGCATCCTCGTCGATTAATTTCAATACTGTCTGACCGTTAGCTACTTCTTCATCTATTCTGATTCTTGGAGCAGTTCCTATCTCTAAATTATGGATAGTTCTGTGATATTCAGAACCGGTTAACTCATCATAGGTTTTACCTATTAAAATGATTTTGTCCCCTTCGTTTTTGAAGTCCATGGTTCTTATGTTTTTGATGTTTTCAACACCGATAACACCAACTGCAGGGGTCGGATTGATTTTAATTCCTTCAGTTTCATTGTAGAAACTTACATTACCGCTGATTACAGGGGCATTGAAGTTTTCAGCTACAAGACTCATACCTTCAATAGCTGTCTTGAATTGCCATAGGATTTCAGGAGTTTCAGGGTTTCCGAAGTTAAGACAGTCAACGACAGCATATGGAGTTGCTCCCATTGAAATAACGTTACGTATTGCTTCTGCAACACATCCTGCAGCTCCATCAAATGGAGACAATTTAGTATGAATTGTATTGGAATCAGTTGTAAGTGCAATAGCTGTATCCTCATCGATTCTGAGTACTGCAGCATCATCACCAGGTTTAACAACTGTCCTTACCTGAACTTCATGGTCGTACTGTTTGTAAACCCATTCCTTTGAAGCTATATTCGGGCTGGATAACAATTTCGGCAATGATTCATAAACTCCAGGCTCTTTAAGTTCCACTTTTTGAGTATCTTCTGGAATTTCAGCTATTGGCCTGTCAATTGAAGGAGGATCTGCTAATAAAATAGTTGGAAGGTTTGCAATTTCATCTCCTTTATCTGAAATAATCATGTTGTTTCCATCAATTACCTCACCAATTACTGATGATACGATTTCATGTTTATCGCAGATTTTTTGTGCAAGTTCAACATCATTAGGATTTATGACAAATACCATTCTTTCCTGGGACTCTGAAAGCATGATTTCATAGGGAGTCATTCCGGTTTCCCTTAAAGGGATTTCCCTTAAATCAACACGTGCTCCATTTTGTGATGAATCTACAAGCTCTGAAATACAGCAGGTAAGACCTCCACCACCTAAGTCCTTAACACCGCTGACATTGATTTTTTCAAGTATTTCCAGTGATGCTTCAAGTACCCTTTTTTTGGTAAACGGATCAGCCACCTGTACTGCAGGCCTGTCTTCTGTTTCAGAGTCTGATGTAAGCTCTTCTGATGCAAATGTTACTCCGTGAATTCCGTCACGTCCTGTGGTTCCTCCCATAAGAAGGAATACATCGCCTATGTTTGGTGCCTGAGCCCTTACAATCTTATCTTTTTCAACAAGTCCTACACACATTACATTAACAAGAGGATTTGTTCTGAATGATTCATCAAATTCTATTTCACCTGCAACGGTTGGAACTCCAACACGGTTTCCGTAATCGGAAATTCCTTTAACGACATGTTCAAATAGGTATCTTGATTTTTCATCTTCTTCAAGAGGACCGAATCTTAAGGAATCAAGAAGTGCAATAGGCATTGCTCCCATGGAAATGATATCCCTTAAAATTCCTCCAATACCTGTTCCGGCTCCACCATAAGGTTCAATAGCTGATGGATGGTTGTGAGATTCCATTCCGACAGCCAATGCATATTTATCAGTTACACTTACAAGACCTGCATCGTCTCCAGGACCTAAAATGATATTTTCCCCTTCGGTTGGAAATGCTCTTAAGAATGGTCTGCTGCTTTTGTATGAGCAATGTTCTGAAAACATTACATCAAGCATACCTTCTTCGAGTTCATTCATTTTCCTGCCGAGGATTCCTTCAATATATTCAATTTCAGAATCAGCTAAAGTCATGTTAAACACCCTTAATTTTTAATTGAAATTATTACTTTTTCTCCTTCAATATCCCATTCTTTGGTATAATCTTTAGAATCTTTACTGCACTCTTCAGTGTCTGTTATAATTAAGCTTTTGGCTCTTACTTCATGAGCAATGACTTCGGATTGCGGTACAATCAGATCCTTGAATTCCGGTGATGTTTCAACATCGACATTGATGTCTGCTTCAACATCTAAATCCAAGTCTTTTCTCATGTCCTGAATTCTTCTAATCAGTTCACGAGCCATAGCTTCCTGTCTGATTTCCAGTGTGACATTGGTATTTACAAATACGTTTCCGCCTTCAAATTCTGATGATACAAAGTCATCCGGAAGTTCTGAGTCGAATAATACTTCTTCTGATGACAATTCTATTCCTTCTATTGTCACTGTACCGTTAGCATCAAGTTCCGCTTTGATTTGATTACCATCAGCTGTTTTAAGTCCTTTTACAACTTTACCCATGTCTCCTTTGAGTTTTGGACCTAAAATTTTGAGGTTTGGTTTTGCAATGAAAGATAATTTATCAAATTCACTGGCGCATAAAACCTCTTTGGTATTTGACTGGTCTTTAATGATGTCAGTCAACTCTTCGATAGCTTTCAATACATCCTCATCCTGTGATACTACAGTGATGTCTGAAACCGGCCATCTGAGCTTGTACTGTGCCATGTCACGTGCTCTTATTGATGCGTCAATTACTTCACGAGCAACATCCATTTTTGCTTCCAAATCCTCATCGATTGCATCAGCGTCATACTCCCAGTCAAGCATGTGAATACTTTCAGGCGCTTCAGGATTTACCCCTTTAACAAGGTTTTCATAGATTTCTTCAGATACGTGAGGAGCTATCGGACATAATACTGAAATCAATTTAACAAGCGCTGTGTAAAGGCTGTAATATGCACCCAGTTTGTCAGGGTCATCGCTTTCAACCCATGTTCTTCCACGGATAAGCCTTACATACCAGCGGCTCAAGTCATCCAATATGAAGTCATATATCTTTCTTGTTGCCTTATGGAAGAATAAGTTATCCAAATCCTGTGCAACATCTTTTACAAGTGAGTTGACCCTTGAGATAATCCATTTATCTTCAGATCTTAAAATAATATCATCTTCAGTTATGTCATTAGGATTGAAATTGTCCAGTGACATGTAGGTTGTTGAGAATACATATACATTCCATAAAATGTTAATCATTTTGTTGACGTTTAAAAGTTCATCCCAAACAAATTTAAGATCATCCCATGGTTTTGAAGCCCACAAGAGGTAGAATCTTAGAACGTCCGCTCCGTATTTTTCAATAACTTCTTCAGGAGATACGACATTACCCAATGATTTTGACATTTTGTTTCCGTTTTCATCCAATACGAATCCGTGCATCAATACCTTTTGATACGGACTTTTGCCCATTGAAATCACACCTGTTCCAAGCTGTGAGTAGAACCATCCTCTGGTTTGGTCGTGACCTTCTGTAATGAAATCATACGGGAACCAGTCTTCGAACTTTTCCTTTTCTTCAGGATAGTAAAGTGAAGCCCATCCGGCAACTCCTGAGTCAATCCAAACGTCCAATACGTCAGGAATTCTTTTGATTGTAGAACCGCATTTGTCACATTTCACTTCAACTTCATCAACATATGGCCTGTGGATTAGTTCTGAGTCTGAAACGCTGATTTCGTTTAGGGATTCTTTTTTCAACTCATCAAGAGAGCCTATTACTTTGAGTTCACCACAGTCAGGACATTCCCATATAGGAATTGGAATACCCCAGTATCTTTGTCTTGAGATTGTCCAGTCACGGGCGTTGTCTACCCAGTCATGGAATCTGCCTTCACCGGCCCATTTAGGTACCCATTCGACCTTGTCGATTTCATCAAGCATTTTTTCTTTAATTTCAGTTACTTTAAGGAACCATTGTTTGGTTGCCCTGTATATGATAGGAGTTTTACATCTCCAGCATACACCGTATCTGTGCTCAATGGTTTCAACTCTGTACATCAGGTTTTTAGCCTGCAGGTCTCCAATTATTTGATCATTTTCCTTTTTTGTGAATTTACCATCATATTTACCTGCATCATCGGTAAAGCATCCGTCTTCACCAACAGGACAGAATATCGGCAAGCCAAATTTTTGACCTATTTCAAAATCGTCAGGACCATGTCCAGGTGCGGTATGTACCAGACCGGTGCCTTCACCAAGTTCTACGTGATCTCCGGGAAGGATTGTGTGGATTTTTTCGATTTCTGAGTCAAATTCCATTTGTTTTGGAATTTCATCTGCTAAAATATAATCATAGCTTAATCCAACTAAATCAGAACCTTTTACTGTCTTGATGATTTCATACATTACTTCCTCTTCTTCTAGGATTTTATCTTCCTCATCTTCTGATTCTGCAGGTATTTTGGTTCTGTGGATTTTAATGCGTTTTCCTAAAACATCTTCCATTAAATTTTCGGCTAAGATGTAGGTTTCGCCGTCTTTTGAAACATAAACATAATCAAATTCTGGATTTACACAAATTGCAAGGTTTGCAGGAAGTGTCCATGGAGTAGTTGTCCATACCAGGAAATATGTATTTTCTTCGCCCTGAACAGGGAATTTGATGAATATGGACGGGTCGACTTTCTCTTCGTATTCTATTTCAGCCGCAGCAAGTGCAGTTCCACAGTGAGGACACCAGCTGATAACTCTTTGGTCATTTACAAGCAGGTTCTGTTCATTTGCCCTTTTAAGTGTCCACCATGATGATTCCATGTATTTAGGATCAAGTGTCATATACGGGTCATCCCAGTCCATCCAAACACCCAGCTGGTCAAACTGCTCTTCCATTGCTACCTTATTTTCCAAAGCAAACTCTCTGCATTTGTCAACGAATTTATCAATTCCAATTTCCTCGATTTCCTGTTTGGATTGAATGTCCATTAGGTGTTCTACCTTGTTTTCGATTGGAAGACCGTGCATATCCCAACCAGCCTGTCTTCTTAAAGCAAATCCGTTCATGGATTTATATCTAAGGTATGAATCCTTAATAACCTTGTTCCAGGCAGTACCTAAATGGATTTTTCCACTACAGTATGGGGGTCCATCTAAAAATGAATATCTAGGACCTTGTTCTCTAAGCTCATTTACCTTTTTGAAAGTTTCTTCCTGTTTCCAGAATTTTTGTACTTTCTTTTCTATTTTATCGTGATCGTATGATTTTTCTGCCTCTTTTATTGGCATTTTAACTCCTCGAAATGATTATGTTTTTTAGTAATTTATAATATGTATCTTTTTGTTTAAGATAATAAATAAAGGTTATGGAAATCACTGAAAATTTTAAAATTTGAAAAGGAAATAAAGTTTTTATACACATTTAAAGCGTTAAAACAAGTAATTTCTAAAATTATAATTATATCATAAGAAAAGTCAATATCCAAATTGTAAGACCCCGCAACATATCAATAGATATTAAGAAACAAAATTGCAAAACCCGAGCCGTTAATGTTAAACTTGATATAAAATAACAACCTAAATAATAACATGGGATTTTATAGAAGATACAATACAATCATTAGAACAGTTGATAACTTTATAAAACTATATAAAGCTGCAAAAAAAGATTCAAAAAAGTCCAAAGATGATAAAAAATGAAAATTCTTTATTTGAGTGATTTTAACTGTCCTTATTCATATATCGGATTGAATAGGATAAAAAATGTATGTTTGGAACTTGATTTGGATGTCAAATGGGAAATGAGAGCATTTGAACTTGAACCAGATGCTGACAATTTCAAAGCCGTAGACCGGTTTGCCATCAAAAACGGATTATCTATTAAAGATGCCCTTAAAGAAGCTGAAGAAATAGAAAAAATCGCTCAAGACGAAGGTTTAAATATCAACTACAAAGACCTGACAATCAACAGTTCAAAAGATGCACACAGGCTTGTGAAGTATGTGCAGGACAAATATCCTGAAATATCCCAAAAACTTGTTTTTAAGATATTTGAAGCAAATTTCAATAAAAATGAAAATATTTCAAATCATGACGTTTTATTGAGTTTATCCGCTTCCTGCGGTTTAGACGAAAAAGAAATATCTGAATTTCTCGAAAGTGACTCTTTAAAAATCGAAGTGTTCCTGGATATGGACGAGGCAATATCCAATGGAATAACTGCAATTCCATATTATTTTTTAGAGCATGACAATGAACGACTGACGGTTCCTGGAGTTTTTGAAAAAGAGTCCTTTAAAATTGCATTTGAAGATTTAATTAGTGGTGAAATAAGAAACAAAACTTTTGTATAACTTTGCCACAGAATTCAGAATATTATTTTCACTTTCCATGAAAAACTTTGCTTAATGATTTAAATACTACTTTCAATTTGAATATAGAAAAAATTATTTAGATAATGTTTGACTGACAAAATCTATGCTGACATCAGCAATTCTTGCAATATCCTTAATAGAATAACCTTCCTTATCCAAATTGATTACAACATTTCTTTTTGATTCATCAACTTTCCTTTGAGCATAATCCTCAACTATTTTCATATTACCACCTACCAAATTAGAAATCGTCTTATTGAGAGACTCATCCAATACAAACTTGTCACACAACATCAACACCACTCCCTTAACAAACTGAGCAATGTCACTGTCCAAATCCTAAATATCCATTTAATAATCACATATTTTCAATTAATTAACATTAATAAACAAATTCAAAGAAGTTATTTAGACAATGTTCTTTCAACAAATTCTTGAGAAACATTTGTCAAACTCGCAATATCCTCAATGTTAAAACCCTTTTCACTCAAATTAATTACAATTTCTTCAGTTTTTTCATCAACTTTCCTTTGAGCAACTCTTTGTGCATAATCCTCAACTATTTTCATATTACCACCTACCAAATAAGAAATCGTCTTATTGAGAGACTCATCCAATACAAACTTATCACACAACATCAACACCACCCCCTTAACAAACTGGGCAATGTCACTGTCCAAATCGGGAATATGTGTTATTGTAACTGCTGAATTCAAAATGTTCTTTTCAATATCATTTTCAGATGTCATGAAACAGATTAAGCTTATTAAGAGCAATTCCTTTTTGCTTAACTGTTGGTTGTTTGCTATTTTAACTTTCATAGTATTTAAAAATTCATCACCGTTATAATTTTTTAGTGAGTGAATATATATCGGAAAAATTGAATCCTTATTGATTTTATAGTATTTTGTTTTTTCAGCTTCAACAGTGCTTAAAACATGCACTTCAATATCCTTTTGGGATTTATTCTGAATTTGGTCAAATAATGCAGTGTATAGCCTGAATCTCTTTTTGTCTGATATGTCCACATATGTGCTTTGAAATTCAAGTATGATTATCTTATCCTCCATCTCAAAAACCAGATCCGGTTTGTACATTTTCGGGTCTATGATGCTATATTCTGTCTGATGGACTTTCAGTATTTTTCCATCAATATTAATAATTTCAATAAGTTCCTGACCGTATTGCCTACCATGACTTTTAAATATCACATCCTCATGAAATTCCAAAAAAAATCACCTCCTTTAAAATTAAAAATTTAAACTTTAATATGAATTTAAAAGAATATAAATCTTTTGTTTTAATATTAAAGCAATATTTATAATATAAAACAAAAAAACAATAAGAAATCAATATTTATATAAAAAATTATTACATTTGCCTGATTCTTTAACAAAGAGAATGTGAAATTTATCTAAACTCGTTAAATCTATAAATACTAAAAAACAAAAAAATTAATGCATGATTTTAAATAAAACAACCAACCAACTCTTTAACATTAAAATTATATATGCAAATACTTTTTTCAAGCGTTTTAAAGGATTGATGGGAAAAAAAGATATTGACTTTGCAGTGTTATTTGAAAACTTTAAAGACTCATCCATGCATACCCATTTCATGAGATTTACCATTGACATTTATTTTTTAGATGAAAACAAGATTGTTTTTGATAAAGTAACATTAAAGCCTTGGAAATTCTACAAACCTCAAAAACAAGCAGAATATATTCTGGAAACAAAAAAAGACCTGTTGAAAATAAAAATAGGAGACGAATTAGAGTTTAATTGATTAAAATGTCTTGTTAAGAATCAAGATAAAAATTAAAAAAATAAGTAAAAATCCTAGAATTTTTCTAAGATTTCATCAGGAGTTTCAAATATTTGAATATTGTCAATACTTTCCAGTTTGCGAGTATTTTCAATATCAATATCCCTCATATAGATTGTAATTATTTTTCCTTCGGAAATTGCATCATAAGGACATGTGTTTCTGCACAAACCGCATCCGATACATTTAGTTAAATCAATTTCCTCATGAGGAATGATTGCTCCCTGTTGGCATGCAAGGGCGGCAACACAGTCGTCACAGCTTTGACATTTTGATTTTTCCATTTTGGATGGAAGAACTGTGTCAATTGGACCCGGATGAATATCGACCGGCACCATATAGACCGGAACAGCACCTTTTCCTGCCTGTGCTACAGCATTTGTAACCAGGGTATCAGCTATTCCATAGACTATTTTAGAAACTGTATTTGCTGTTGCTGGAGTTACAATCAATGCGTCATATTTTCCAAGTGATAAACGCCCAGTAATTGGATATGAAAATTTCTGATTTGTATCAGTGGCTAATTCACGGTATTTACCACCTGTCAAACGTTCCACGCGCTCATAAAGTCCATACATCTTAAGGACTTCTTCTGCAGCTCCAGATAAAAGCACAGTCACTTCGTTGTTTTCAGCCAGTTTTTCTGCAACATAAACGGATTCCCTCAGCAGATGTCCGGCTCCTGTAAATGCAAAAGCTAATCTCATTTTAATCTATAATCTGTGATATTCATAAGCATCTCTGTCTGAGAATGCGTAATCAAGAGTTGTGTACTGGTTCATAAATTCTGCAACTTCATCAGCAATGTCTTCCTTATCAACAGCTACACGTTTAATGAACTGAGCAACTTCTTCCATTTCTTTTTCTTTTAGGCCTCTTCTGGTAATTTCCTGAGTACCAATTCTGATACCTGATGGATTATCGGAGTTGTCTCTGTCATCTCCAGGCAAGAGGTTTTTGTTTAGAATTACATTGTTGTCTGCAAGTTCTTTTGCTATATCAGATGCTGATCTGATTGCACTTAAATCCACTGCAATTTGGTGGGACTGAGTGAAACCTAAATCTTCACATAACACATCAAAGCCAAGTTCATACATTGCCTGACCTAAAGCCTGTGCGTTTTTAATGGTTTGTTTTGCATATGCTTCACCGAATTCAAGCATTTCAGCAGTTGCAATACCTAAACCTAATAAATGGTGCAAGTGGTGGTTACTTACAACACCCGGAAATACTGCATTGTCGATTAACTCCTCATTTTCTTTACCTGAAAGGATAATTCCACCTTGAGGACCAGGGAATGTTTTGTGGGTACTTCCCATCATTACATCTGCCCCTTCTTTAAGAGGTTGTTGGAATTGTCCACCTGCAATTAAACCTAAAACATGAGCACCATCATACATTATGGTTGCTCCTACTTCATCAGCTGCTTCACGAGCTTCTTTTATTGGGTGTGGGAATAAGAATAAACTTCCACCGAACAAGACTATTTTTGGTTTTTCCTCTAAAATCTTTTTGTTCATTGCATCGATGTCAATGTTCATTACGTTTTTGTCCAATGGATGGAAAACAGTTTTAAGACCACGGATACCTGCTGCACTAACATCTGCATGGGAAATGTGACCTCCGGAAGGTACTTCCAATGCCATTACTTTTTCGCCAGGTTTTGCAAAACCAAAGAATGCTGCAAGATTTGCTGTAACACCAGAAACCGGCTGAACGTTAGCATATTCACAGTCATATACTTTACATGAAAGTTTTTTGGTCATGTCTTCAACCAAATCAACATATTGACATCCTTCATAGAATCTTTGGAATGCCTGACCTTCTGCATATCTGTGTGCAAAATCAGTAGCGAGTGCTTCTGTAACCTCTACACTGGTAACATTTTCAGAAGCAATTAAATTGATACTGTTTCTCATATATTGAGTATGTTCTTTTGCAATTTCTTCCAATTTTAAAATTTCGTCATGATAATTAGCCATTTATTACACCTAATATCCAATTATATATTTATGATTTAATTTTTGTTTATCTTCTAATATAAGAGTTATGAAAAACAGTGTTATAGAATTTAAAATTGCAAGCATGAAAATTATTGACTGTACTTCAAATTAATTTTCAAAATATAAATCACATAATATAGTAGAATTAATGCCAAAACTAAAAATAGCATTCCAAAAATAAATATGGACATTACACCAAATCCATCTACCAAAAATCCGCCTATTGCAATACCAATTGCAATTCCACCATTCAGTACACTTAAAAATATTCCATTAGCCAGTTCCGGACTTTCAGATAACAGCGATGTTTCTATATATTGAATCAAATTGTATCCCATTCCGTCCAATATTGCAAAAATCAATATTAAAATCAGCATTGCAATCAGGAAATTAGGCATTAGATACATTCCTAAAAACACCAAAGCACATACCAATTGAAATATTATTAATGTTTGCTTGTCCTTTTTAAATATCAGCTTACCTCCAAGCCAAGTTCCAAAAATAGAAAAAATTCCATAAATGAACAGGAATATACTTAATTTATAAGTGTATATATGACTAACGGTCTGCAGGAAGTACGGGAGGTAATTATATACAATACTTGCACCTATAGGCATCATAATTATTCCAATCGTTGATAATATAAATTCTTTAGATTTTAAACTACTAAACGGCAATTCATAGCTTTTAGATTCTCCGGGAAGTGACGGGAAAAATACCAAAATCAAAATCAATGTAGTCAAATTAATTAAAAAAATCCAGCTCATTGCGGCTTGATATCCCAGTATTGTTCCAAGTCCGGTAGTAATTGGAAGGCCTACAATACTTCCCACTGAAATTCCAAGCAATATTTTGGTAATGTAATCCTGTTTTTCACCTTCAGGGGCTATTTCTTCACAGAATGTTAATGCAACGGATATAAATGCCGGATAGAACACTGCTGAAAGTATCCTGAAAAAAGAAGCAATACCGATATTGCCTGTAAAAATTATAACCAGATCTGCTATTGAAAAAATTGATAGAATTGAAACAAAGGTGGTTTTTCTGTCGAATTTTGAAAATAAAACCGGAACAAAAAGACCTGTAACTGCAATTGTAAATGTAAATGAACTTACATATAAACCTGATATTGCAATTGAAGTGTTAAAATACTCGGATATTTGTGAAATAATTCCAATAATACTTAAAGGAGTATTTATACCAAATGTTGACAACATTAAGATATATAAAAGTATTTTTGGATTGTTTTTCATTATTTTTTTCTCCATTCAATAACAATAGTTATGTAAAAAATAGCATATAAATTTTTGAGTGAAAAATCCTTAAAGCAAATTAAAAACATGTTTAAAATTTTTAAAAGTAAATCATAAAACTTCACTTAATTTAACTGATTTTCACATTAACATCAAGCATTTGAAAAAATAGAGAAATTAATCTCTAAATCTATTTACCTAAGTCTTCAAGAGCAGCACTGATTTGTGCCATAATTTGCTCGGTTTTGAAGTGTTGTTGGTTCATAGCACCAGATGGACATGCACCTACACAAGTTCCACATCCTTTACATAATGCGGAGTTAATTTGTGCAAATTCTTTTCCACCTACACCAGTTGCGATTGAAATAGCATCGAATGGGCATAATTCAACACATACTTGGCAAGCACCACAAACAGTTTCATCGTTAGATGCAATAATAGGTTCGATTTCTACTTGTCCTTTAGCCATTGGGATAGCTGCTCTGGATGCTGCAGCTGAACCTTGTGCTACGGAGTCAGGAATATCTTTAGGACCTTGTGCTACACCTGCAATGTAAACACCGTCAGTTAAGGTGTCAACAGGTCTGAGTTTAGGGTGAGCTTCCATGTAGAATCCGTCTGCAGATCTGGAGAGACCTAAGGTTTGTCTGAGTTCGTCAGAT
>NZ_CACWVY010000044.1 GCF_902764455.1 uncultured Methanobrevibacter sp. | reverse complement strand
CAATAATTAGACAATTTTAATAGATTATAAGTAAAAATAGAAATAAAAATAAATTTTTAAAAAATTTTTGCAAAAATCAAATAGGATTTCTACAAAGCCGAATATTAAAAATAAAAAAATACACCGGTTTCAATAACAAATATCATTAATACTATGAATTTTCACTTATTTTTTAAATTCCAATAATTTTGATTTAGATTCTTTAATAACCTTTTGAATTGCTATTAATCTTCTTAAAAAAGTATTTAATGATTTTTCCAATCCCTTTTTAGATCTTGAAAATATTGTAGTTATTGGCTGAAGCCCATTTACAATTTTCAATAAATCATTTATTGCATTATTAAGTTCTTCAATAGAATCATAACAGTTTCCCATAGAATCTATTGTGGAATCAATTTGGTCATTATTTAAAATAAACTCCCCATGAATATCAACTAATGAATTAAAATATCCAATTCCTTCATTTAAATTATCTACAATAATTGTACCTCGTGAATCAACTTTATCTGAAAATTCATTAATTGGAACTGCAACTGAATTAAAATATTTTTTCATTACATCAATGTTTTGATTATTATTGTTCTTATCAGTTAGTTCTTTGAGGTCCCTTTCAGTTTCATAAATATCATCAGTCAAATATCCCATTTCTAAAATCGATTTATTGAAACTGCTATTAAAATCTTCCAATAAATCAATTAATCCATCATTTACTTCAAGTTCATCTTCATCAGAGGAATCCTCAAAATCGATGTTCCGTTCTGTGATTAAAAGTATTAAATCATTTTTAATCATTTCTTTGAAATCTTCAATTGAAGAATAAGTTTTATATAATCCTTTATCACCAAGGTTTTTTCTAAAATTTTGGACCAATGCCAATTGTTCACCATCAATCTCATTAAAATCAGAATTTCTTTCACAGAAATAAAACATAATCTCCATAGATTTAGGGTCTTTTTCGTATTTTTCAAAAGCATTATAAAATTCCTGTTCTGTTCCAGAATCATAATTTTCAGTTTTTGTTCCGAATTTTTTCCATAATATCCCAATAAATACATTATACTTATCATCTATTTGTTTATCAATTACTGATTGTCCTTCAAAGTTTCCAATTTTTGAGCGAACATCAGTTTTTAAACTAATTAATTTCAATTTCGGTACATTCAAATGTTCATAATACCCGTTCATTTCATCAATTATTTCTTCTATTGTCTTTCGTTCTTCTTGAACATCACTTGGTGATCCGATAAAAATACGATATTCTTCCATTATATCCTCCAGAGAGTTATTTTAAAATTTAAGGTAATTTTTTTGTCAAATATATTATGTTTTTGAATAATATTTAAAGATTAAGTAAGCATTTGATAAATAATATTAAAAACTAATTAATGAAATTCAATAAAGGATAGATGATGGGCGAATATTAAAACTTAAGGAGAGTAAAAAAAAATGGGATATTACAACACCACATCTGAAAAACAAACAAAGAAAACATATCATATTCTCAACAATGAACAGAGAGAAAATAAATTCGAAGAAGAACTGCAGAGAATGGCGAAAAAATGTTATTTACTTTTTGCTTTATAATGGAGTGCCTGAAAATGTAGTTCCTTTAATATTAGAAGCAACTAAAAACTATAACACTTATACTATAAAAAAGATGTTTTTAGAAAGAAAAGAAAAAATAATAGTTGCATAATTTGTGGTACAACAACAAACTTGACTTTACATCATGCAAAATCTATTAAAGATTTTTTAGAGCTACAATATAGGTCAGATAATCTAAAATCTATTTGTAAAACATGCCATGAAAATCTACATGAATTAGAATTTTAACTAAATATTTGCTCATCATTATTATCATGGAAATAGGTTAATAATTATTATTAAAATTCAAATATTTACTAAGAATCCAATGTTTTATACAATCAATCTTGTAGAACCTCTATTTTAAAACATTAAATACAATACATTAATAAAACAAATCAAAACCACTTATCCAATGTTGTTATTTTAATCAAATTTCGAGGATCTGAAATTTTAATATCCTATGAAACTGATTACTATCCCATCTAAGCACCCCCTTCAAGTCAAATTGTGATTTAATAATTGTTTTGGGAAATATTTGTACCAGCTGGCTTTGAAAATAATTATACTGATTCCTATAATCATATGGTTTTAACCACATTTCCTTAAAAAGAGGATAAAAATCGCCTGCAACATTATTTCTATTTTCACTACTGGAAGTTTGAAATAAAATCTGATTACCCCATCAAATATCAAATCTATCAATTGAATCAGCTTGGCATTGTATTTGTTTTCAACATTTTCATGATATTTATGGAGTCTGAGTCAATGAATTTGATTCTATCTGACAATACATTAATTTGCTCATCCATACTTAAAAAATCGATTGAATGCCTGTAGAAATATTCATGACTTTTTTCATCAGAATATCATGGAAAATTTAGTTTATGGTGAAATCTTTATCTTTAAAGTAAAATGACCTTGCAGACAATATTACTGATTTGAAAAATCCATTATAGATGTTGGTTATATCCTTTTCAACTCCAAAAATGTCAAAATCCAGTTTTTCCAAATCCAAATACAAGATATTGAAATACAATAGTTTATCTCTATCTTGAATGTGTCTCTATTGTTGATGATAAAATTAACCCCTTTTCTGCAAATCTTAATTTTTGTCTTAGATTACCATTCTCAATTTTTTTAAAGTGAACTTCAAAATCATTAATGTCATGATATTTGCAATTATACTTGCAGTCAGAAGATTTCCATGTCCAAATTTTAGAATCTTCATTCAGACATCTTAAATTGCATAGTTTTTTAACCAACAGTATTTATTTTCAGTCGGGACAAACAAACATCCAATGCCTAGAAACTCATTTCCATATTTATCTTTAATACGAGTTTTATCAGCGAATATTTCAAAATTCATGGTTAAATTTTTATAAAAAGGAATATAAATGACTTTAGAGAGTATTTGAAAAGTATTATTGCATCTTACAATAATCATTCAGATTTCAAAATTAGTGAAACTTCATTATCTAAAAAAATATTTTTAGCATGATTTTGAAGTAGCGTTTAATTGGAAAAATGACATATAATTTAACTACTTTTTAAGTCAACTATAAAAATAATTTACCTACAAACCAATTTAATAAAACCAATATTGTAAATAAATAAAAATCTTAAAAGGCAGATATATAAAAAACAAATATTAAATAAATGTTTTCATATAACCGATTAAATCATCCTTGAACTCATCATCATACATTGCGAAATTGATTGATGAGATTAACCATTCCAGCCTGGTTTCAATGTTGAAAACCTCACCGTCAAACTTGACTCCGTAGACTTCATCCAGTTTTGACAGGGCATCAGTAAGCTGAATTTCACCGTTAAAACCAGGTTCTGTTTCTTTAATCTTATCAAAAATATCCGGTGTCAGGACATATCTTCCAACAATTGCCAGATTGGACGGAGCATTGTCAACATCAGGCTTTTCAACAAGACTGCTGATTTTATATATATCATCACCGATATTGACGCCATCAACGATTCCGTGCTTTTTGACCCTGTCGCAGGAAACTTCACGAATTGCAATTGCAGATTTATTTTTTTGAGCAAAAACATCAATCAGCTGCTTTGTAAGCGGAGTTTTTGACCTTGTAATTGAATCGCCTAGAAGAACAGCGAAAGGCTCATCACCAATATGTCTTTCGGCACATGAAATTGCATCTCCCAAACCTTTCAGGTTTCTCTGCCTTACATAGCAGACATCTGCAAGGTCTGTGATTTTTCTGACTTGTTTTAAAACCCTGTCTTTACCTGATTTTTGAAGGGTGTATTCAAGTTCATATGACTTGTCGAAGTGATCTTCAATTGACCTTTTGTTTCTGCCTGTAACGATTAGAATGTCATCTATTCCTGATGCGAGTGCTTCTTCAATAACATACTGGATTGTAGGTTTGTCATAAACCGGTAACATTTCCTTTGGTTGTGCTTTGGTAGCAGGTAAAAGTCTTGTTCCTAAACCTGCCGCGGGAATAACTGCTTTCATAATATCATCTTGATTAATATTATGATTTTAATATAGTATAAAGATTTGTTATAAAAAGAAATCTACAACAGTACAACCAACAAAACAAAATTAAATTTTCCGAATAATAAAACATCCCATCTAAAAAAAAAATTATTTCAAGCATGATTTTGAAGTAACATTTAATTGGAAAAATGATATATAATTTAACTACTTTTTAAGTCAACTATAAAAATAATTTACCTACAAATCAATTTAATAAAACCAATATTGTAAATAAATAAAAATCCTAAAAGACAGATATATGAAAATCAAATATTAAATAAATGTTTTCATATAACCGATTAAATCATCCTTGAACTTATCATCACACATTGCGAAATTGAATGATGAGCATAACCCTTCCAGTCTGTTTTCAATGTTGAAAACTTCACCGTCAAATTTGACTCCGTAAACTTCATCCCGCTTTGACATATCATCAGTCAGCTGAATTTCACCGTTAAAACCCAGTTTTTGTTTCTTTAATCTTATTAAAAATATCATGTGTTATGACATATCTTACGACAATTGCCAGTCGGATAGTGCATTGTCATCATCAGGCTTTTCAAAAAGACTTTTAAATCAGTACAATTAGCATTATGTCTTTTAAAAATTTAGATAAATTCAAAAATCTAAAATGATTATATACAATCAACAATGGTGCAAATTCAGTGACAATTTAAAATATTAATTTTCCCCGAACAACATCACTAAAATATATTTTTAAACAGAATATTTCTTCAAGTAAATAAACAACTAGAACCAATCTGCCAACAGATATGATATAATGATGAGAACATTTATTATAAACCACCAGCATTACCGAAGCCCATCCCCTACCAAAAGAAAAATAAGTTTATCAAAGGATAATAGCTTGAAACATATGCACTACCAAAGTCATTATAGTTAGCAAAATAAGATTTATTGAAAAAATCATGCCCATATTGAAATATGGTTCTATAAAATCAACATATCAAGCGTTTAATCAGATATTGTAAACCCTAAGGCATTATCTAAAATAACACTTCCAAAATCGACCCATTAAATACAACATTTTTTAAAATCAGCACTTTTATCTAATACATATTTTAGACATTGATTATATTCGAGATTTATCTAACTCAGTTTGAATAAACGTGATTTAGCAAAATAACCCATAAATTATCTTTTTACTTCATCAAAATTCCTATTCAAATCATAGACAATAATTTTGGGAGTTATGAAAAAACAATCAAACTTATTTAATATATGGCAAGAGGATAATTCTATTACAGAAAATACTTTTCTTGATTTGATAAAATAAATAAAATAGAAATCATCATAAAATAGTTATTTGAAATTATGAAAAAAATAAGTTAAATAAATTTCAATTAAATTTATTCCCAATTATTTAAATTGTATATTTGCTAATTGTTCATTGCTTGCTTTTTCTGCATCTTTAAGATAATGGTCGCAAACTTTATTTACTTCCCCAATTTCTCTCAATTTTCCATTATCAATCCAAATAGCTTTATCACATAACTCTCTTATTTGAGGAATTGAATGAGAAACTAATAGCACAGTTGCCCCACCATCCATTAATGATCTCATTTTATCAGCACTTTTTTTCTGGAAATTAACATCCCCAACACCTAAAATTTCATCAATGATTAAAATATCCGGATTTACAGCAGTAGCAATAGAAAAACCTAATTTTGCAAGCATACCTGAAGAATAATTTTTAATTGGAATATCTATATATTCACCAAGTTCTGAAAATTCTATTATTTCATCAACTTTAGATTCAAGGAATTCTTTATCATACCCTAAAACTGCACCATTTAAAACTATATTTTTCCTTCCGGAAAAGTTTGGGTCAAAACCTGCACCTAATGACAATAATGGTGAAATATTACCGTATGTAGTTATACTTCCTTTATCTGGAGAATAAATTCCGGTGATTAAATTTAATAAAGTGGATTTACCCGCACCATTATATCCAATAATACCTACCTTTTCACCCTTATATATTTTAAAGGAAACATCATTTACAGCATGAATTTTTATTGTTTTAGATTTATTTCGTTTTAAAGTACGGATAAATGTTTCTTTTAATGTATCTATTTTTTCACTTTGAACTTCAAAAGTTAAATCAGCATGATCAACTATTATTGAAACCTGCTGATTATAATTGGATATAATATCTCCAAGAAGGTCGTCAACGTTGTTTTCATCGACATGATTGTCTTTATTTATTGCATTTTCTTGATTATCAATATTTTTTCGTTCATTAAATGAAGCATCATTTTCTCGTTTTAAACTAGTTTTATCATTTACTGCAGTTGTATCCATTTAAAATTTGAAACCTGATTGGATGCTTGAACATGAGTATTATCTTGTTTTTTTTAAATTTCTTTTAGAATTATTTTTCGCTTGTTTTTGTTCAAAATTATTCAAGATTTTATTGGCTTCCTGAAATGATAATCCATATTTATCCATAATTTTTTTTATAATAATATTCCTTTTATTTTGATCATTTAATGAATTATCATTAGAATTTTTATTGGGGGATTTATTATATTCTAAATTATTGTTTTTTTGATTCATGAAACACCTCTAAAATTTAGTAACAATTTTGTCTTCATATTTTTTAAATACAATAATACCACAAACTAATATTATCAAAGACAATAATAAAGAATTTATCAAACCAATCCCATTTGGAGCAATTCCATGATAGACAAAGCACCTGAAATGGTCAATAATCCAATATAAAGGATTTAACATCATATATCCCCTAAAAGATTCTGGAATAATATCCATTGGATAAAAAATCGCACAAGAATACAATAACATCATTGATACAACAGTCCACAAATGTTGAATATTAGTGTAATATACACAGGTTATAGATAACATTAAACCCCAACCTACAATCAAGAAAAATAATGAAATAATAGGAATAATTGAACCAAATATGATTGGAAAATAAAATGGAGCATGTGTAATTAACATTATAACTACTAAAAGAACCAACATTATAAAATAATTTAAAAATTCAGATAAAATACCTCCTAAGACAAAAATATATTTTGGAGCAGGAGTTCTTTGTAAAATAGCTTTATTTCCATTTAGTGCATTCATGGATGCAGATATAGAAGAAGAAAAAAATTGAAATAAACACCATCCACACATGAAATAAACATAATAATTCTTTATAATTCCCCCAAAAAGTGTAGAAAATATAATAGTAAATAAAGCCACCATCAATAACGGACTTAAAATTGTCCACATAATTCCTAAAACAGAATTCTTATATTTAGATAAAAAATTTTTTTCACAATTTCTTCAAATAAAAATATCCTTTTTTAATTGAATTCATTAAATTAACATACTAAGTATATAAATTATTAATAGATCATATTAAAATGATAGCTTTTCTTTTCTTTTTTCAAACCACCTCCTTTTTTGAAGCATATTCGATTGACTATATCTTTATAATCACTAAATATTTTTTACAATATATGAATATAATTTAGCATATTTTTAATGTACTTTGCTGACAAAATTTAAATATTATCAATTAACTACGATATATAGCATTTTAAAATAAATCTTACGAAAATCTTCAAAATAGAACAATTAGAAGATTAATAAAAAAAAGATTGAATAGAGAGGATTAAGAAAAATAATCCTCTCTTACTGTTATTGAAACAATTAGATATTGTCTTACAAATCATATAAAGTTTTTCATATAATCAATCAAATCATCTCTAAACTCCAAATCATACATTGCATAATCAATTGATGATTTAATCCACACAAGACGAGTTTCAATGTTGAAAACCATACCTTCAAACTTAACACCATAAACTTCATTAAGTTTTGATAGAGCGTCTGTAAGCTGAATTTCATCGTTAAAACCAGGGACAGTTTGTGATATTTTATCAAAAATGTCAGGCATTAAAATATATCTTCCAACAACAACCAAGTTTGATGGAGCCTCATCAAGTTCAGGTTTTTCAATCAGATTGTTAATTTTATAAACATTATCATTGATTTGTGTTGCCTCAACAATTCCATGTCTGTTAACCCTATCACAGGAAACTTCTCGGATTGCAATTGTAGATTTTTCATATTGGGAAAAAACATCAATCAATTGTTTTGTGAGATGAGTTTTTGATCTTGTGATAGAATCTCCAAGAAGAACACAAAAGGTTCATCTTGAATATGTTTTCAGCACATGCAATTGCATCACCCAAACCTTTAAGGCATCTTTGTCTGACAAAACATACATCTGCCAGGTCGGTGATTTTTCTGACTTGCTTTAAAACACGGTCTTTTCCTAATTTTTGAAGAGTGTATTCAAGTTCATAAGATTTATCAAAACGGTCTTCAATTGACCTTTTATTTCTACCGTTACGATTAAAATATCATCAATACCAGAAGCTAAATTCTCTTCAATGCCCTATTTAATAATGGATTTGTCATAAACAAGCAATATTTCCTTTGGTTGTGCTTTAGTGGCTGAAGGAGCCTAGTTCTAAATCCAGCCACCTGGATAACTGCTTTCATAATATCTTCTAATATTAATATATGAAATTAATAGAGTATAAATTTTATTTACATACTTAAAAAAATTATCAAATTAGCTTTTATTCCAATTTATGAAAACAATTAAGCCATCAAAAGATACAAAAAATTAATTTTACGAAACAAATACATTATAATACAATTGTAGGTTTTAGTTTAGTTGAGATTAGGTTGCAGATAACAATCATATTCGAAAATCACTATTGAAAGTAATTGCTTTAATATTTATGAAGTTAATACTAACTTACTCAAAAGCAATATTGATTATCACAAGTGAGTTTAAAATATAAAATAAACCTATAATTTAAGTAGCTTTTTAACAAAGTATAACTTTACAATAATTTAACTTATTATGATTGAAATAAAAAACATACAAGTTTGCAAAAATAAAACAATATTAAAACACACCAAAATATAATTAATAAACTTTATTAAACACAAAAACAAAATTTTTATATAGCAAAGATATTTGCTTACAACCTACAATTGTCATTGGTTTAAAAAAAACTATGACTTAATATAGGGATTGTCATACAATCCCTCTATCCCCTTAAACTAAGTTTAATTTAACTAATTAATATATTACTAAAAATACCCCAACTAATTTAAAATTTCATATTGATTTAATTAATAATAATACTTGACTGTATCATTTTGTTAGTTAGGATTTTATGTTTTTTATACAACATTTTCTGTTATATATCTAAATTAAATACTCCATTTCAGTTCCTCATCATTTTTTCCCAGCTTTAAGTAGTGTTGTATGGAAGTACCTTTGAAAATCATTGCCAATTCTTGTTAATTTTCCTTTGAATTCCTGTTTAATGAATCCTATGAATTTTTGTATTCTGGGAAAAAATCTTTTTTTAAGTGATTTTTTAAAACTTCCAAAAAATTATTTATTTCATTTTTTTAAGAAGAATTAAAATGTAATCTGAAAGCAATTTTAATGAGTTTTAAATCCAGTTATTTAATTTAAAATGACATTATTATATTAATTTTAATATTAAAAAACAATATTCATTGAATCAGAGTATAAACTATTAATAGCTAATTAAAGAATATTTTATCATGACAATTTGGAAGAGACATATTATCCTTACAAAAATAAAATTAAATAAAATAAAAATAAAATTCTAAAATTGACAGCATTGATAAATTATATATTAATTTATAAATAATATGATAAACTATATATTATTAGTGCAATATAAGTCTGACATATATTTGAAAAATTTTCGAAAGAAGTTTTTAGGTTATAATTCAAGGAGAGGTAGTTAAAATTAAAGATTTAGTTAATTTAATTTTAGAATGCAACATTGAAGAATTAAACAACATTAATTTTCCAATAAATTACCAATTTGGTTTAATTGTGAAATCTGATAATATAAATTATGAATTCATTATCAACATAAAGGAAAAAAGTGAAATTGGAGATGGGAAATTATTAATTTTAGGTCCTGCAAATTTAGCTACTGCTCAATTAAGTAAATTTCAAAATAGGCCTGTATTTAATAGGATTTCTTGGCCATTTGAAGAATCTACAATTTATTATAATGACCCAACAAGAACTTTGGATAATTTAAATTTAACTGGGGGTTGGGGTTTAGGAAAATTAAATAAATGGTGTACTGAAGAGATAGCACAGATTATTAAAATAATTGCAAATAAAATTTATAAATATGAAGATTCAACAAATGCTTTCAATAACTTAATTTTTTATGGTAGTTCAATGGGAGGTTTTATATCTTTACAATTATCAATTTTAATAAAAAATTCTGTTTCTGTTGTAGAAATTCCTCAACTTGATGTTACAACTTGGCCTTACTGGCCATATTTAAAAGAAAATCTATTTAATGGATTATCTGAAAATGAAATTATGGAGAAATTTTCTTTTAAATTAAATATTTTAGATTTGATAAAACGAGAAAAATATATTCCAAATGCTTATCTAGTTTTAGATTGTAGTGATGAAAGAGATTTTTTAGTTCAATATAAACCATTTTTTGATAGATTAAATGAGTTACCATTTATTGAAAACCATAGTTTAAATAAAATAAAAATAAGAATTGATGGAAAGAATGAAGGACATAAACAATTAGATTATGTAAACATGTTTACTTTACTTCGAAATGTTTGTTTATTAATGGATTTATCAAAGTTTAAAAATGATGAGCTAATAAGTAGTTATTATAAATTTAATAATTTTACTTTGAATCAACAATTTGCTTTAATAAAACATGCTACTTGTAGAATAGATTTAAAAAATTATGGATTAAAAGAAAACCAAATTAAATTAGTCGAATCTTCAGATAAAACTATGTGGCTTGAAGAACCTTCTTGGTTTGAAAATCATGAGGGACAAGGCATTATTATTCAGAGTCGAAAAGGAACTTTAGATTTGAAAATTGAATGTATTAATAATGGGTTACTCAAGATATTTTTAAGAGGCATTTATTATTTAGATAAAAATTCAAAAATTTTCCCAATATATGTTGCTTGTTCAATGTTAAAAATTAATGAAACAATTATCTTTGAAGAAGATAATATTGTTTGGCATAATGAACCTTATATTTATCAAAAAGAAGTAACTGATGGTGAAATAATTAACATACATTTAGAATGGCATCCTATTTAATATAATTTTTTAAATTTTAACTTTCTATAATAATTTAAGGCCTGTCAACAGAAATGTTGGTGAACTATCCAAAAATCGGTTATACGTCTTAATTTTAATTTAAATCTGATTAGAATTATTTATTTAATATTTTAAATTTTTTAAGATTTGACTGGTGAAAAAAATTAATCAAAAATACAAGAATTCATTGCAGGAAAAATAAATTGGATTATTCAATTTATAAGACGCATTTTCTCTAAATGATGAAAAAATTAAAAAATTGGGAAATAAATGACAAACCAAAATCCTCTGATAAAAGGAATGAAACGGAAGTTTCTTCATCAAAAAATCTGATTAAAATTTTTTTCCAAAAATCAGTAATTGGATATTAATAATGTAGTTAATAATTTGAATAATATTTTTCTGTAATGGAAACTTATTTTAGTTATAGATTAACCATGACAGAAATTTACATAGCTCACCCACTACTCAAAACATTACCTAAAATCAACACAGACCAATGACTCAATCCACAATTTACTTAAAAAACCAACTAATAATTTAACTAGTTTTTAACTTAAGTATAAAAATAATTCATATACAAAGTAATTTAGTAAAAAATACATTATAAATCACCAATATCCCAAAGTTCATACACATACCAAAATGAAAAAATATGCTTATCAAATTAAGAATTGCTTGAAACATGCACCAAATTCATTATAGTTAGCAAGATAAGGTCCGTTAAAAAAACCACCCCTATATTGAAATACAAATCTATAAAACAGCCATATCATATTTTAATAAATATACCAAGCGTTTAATCAACAATTGCGAACTCTGAATACATTATCTAATAATCCTCCAAAATCAACAGTATTAAACACAACATTTTTAAAATCAGCACTTTATCTATATACATATTTAGACTTGATTATATCCATAATCTATCTAACTTTGTTTGAATATTTTGATTTTCCAAACTGTCTATAAATTCTTTTTTTTACTTCATCAATTCTTGTTTAAATCAAAATTAAATAATAAGTTAAGAGTTTGGAAGACATCAAACTTATTTAATGCATGAAGAAATGTAAATTGATTGAAGAAAATACTTTTCTTAATTGATACGATCCATAAATAATAAAAATCATTATTTAAAATTATGAAAAAAATAAGTTAAATAAATTTAAATTTAAGTTATTCCTAACTATTTAAACTGTATATTTGCTAACTGCTCATTACTTGCCTTTTCAGCATCTTTAAGATAATGGTCGCAAACTTTATTTACTTCCCCAATTTCTCTTAAATTTCCATTATCAATCCAAATAGCCTTATCGCACAATTCACGAATTTGAGGGATAGAATGAGATACTAACAGCACTGTAGTTCCCCCATCCATCAATGATCTTATTTTATCAGCACTTTTTTTCTGGAAATTAACATCCCCAACACCCAAAATTTCATCAATAATTAAAATATCTGGGTTTACAGCAGTAGCAATAGAAAACCCTAATTTCGCAAGCATACCATTTGAATAATTTTTAATTGGGATATCTATATATTCACCAAGTTCTGAAAATTCTATTATTTCATCAACTTTAGATTCAAGGTATTCTTTGTCATATCCTAAAACTGCACCATTTAAAAGTATATTTTTCCTTCCTGAAAAGTTGTAGTCAAATCCGGCACCTAATGACAATAACGGTGAAATTTTACCATATGTAGTTATACTTCCTTTATCAGGAGAATAAATTCCCGTGATTAAATTTAATAACGTAGATTTACCAGCACCATTATACCCAATAATGCCCACCTTTTCACCTTTATAAATTTTAAAGGAAATATCATTTATAGCATGAATTTTTATTTTTTTAGATTTATCTCGTTTTAAAGCACGGACAAATGTTTCTTTTAGTGTGTCAATTTTTTCAGTTTGAACTTCAAAAGTTAAATCTGCATGATCAACAACTACTGAAACCTGCTGGTTATAATTTGGTATAATCTCTTCAAGAAGGCCATCAACTTTTTTTACATCGATAGGATTGGTTTTATCAATCATTTCTCCTCTATTATCAATATTTTTTTGTTCATTAAACCTATTATCACTTTCTTGTTCTAAACCTCTTTTTGCATCATTTTTAAGATTTGAAACCGGTTTAGATATCCGGACATTAGAATTATTAATTTGTTTTTTTAAACTTCCTTTAGAAATACTTTTCACTTTTTCTTTTTGTTCAAAATGAACCAAAATTTTATTGGCTTCATGAAATGATAATCCATATTTATTCATAATCTTTTTTATAACAACATTCCTTGGGTCATTTAATGAATTTTCATTAGAATTTTTATTTGATGATTTATCAAATTTTAAAGTATTGTCTTTTTGATTCATAAAACACCTCTAAAACTTAGTAACAACTTTATTTTCATATTTTTTAAATATAATAATTCCGCAAATTAGGATTATCAAAGAGAGAAATAAAGAATTTATTAAACTAATTCCATTTGGGACAATTCCTTTATAAACAAAGCATCTAAACTGATCAATGACCCAATATAACGGATTTAACATAATATATCCTCTAAAAGGTTGTGGAATAATATCCATTGGATAAAAAACTGCAGAAGCATACAACAACATCATTGATATAACAGACCATAAATGCCCAATATCAGTATAGTACACACAGGCTACGGATAATATTAAACCCAACCCAACAATCATGATAAATAGTGATATAATCGGAATAATAGAAAAGAATATGATAGGGAAATGAAATGTAGCATTTGTAATAAACAATATAACTACTAAAAGAATTAACATTATTAAAAAATTTAAAAATTCTGATAAAATGCTACCTAATACAAAAATATATTTTGGAGCAGGAGTTCTCTGTAAAATAGGTTTATTTCCTTTTAGTGCATTCATTGATGAGGATATAGATGAATTGAAAAATTGAAATAAACACCATCCACACAAGAAATAAACAGCAAAATTATCTATAGTGCCTCCAAAAATTGTAGAAAATATAATTGTAAACAAAGCCATCATCAATAATGGACTTAAAATTGTCCACAAGATTCCTAAAACAGAATCCTTATATTTAGATGAAAAATTTTTTTTAACAATTTCTTCCAATAAAAATATGTCATTTTTTTTAATTGAACTCATAAAACCAACAGTATAATTTATATAAATATTTAGTATTTACTAATATATAAACTATTAATGATGACTCTTTCAAAAACTTTGTTGATTTGAAATTTTTTGATGAAAATTAGTATTGAATTTTTATTTTTGTTTAAAAATAGTTAAATTTAATAAATAGTGGA
>NZ_CACWVY010000043.1 GCF_902764455.1 uncultured Methanobrevibacter sp. | reverse complement strand
CATATGCACCTCCCCATGTATGGGTAATTAATATGTCTTTTATGGAAGGTATTTAAAGAAATGGTGAGAGCATTTGATTAATAATCGATTCATGAAAAATTCATTTGAGAAATTAGTTTCAATTCTTTAAATTAAAATAAACAGTTTTAAAAAAATTAGTTTTAATAGTTAAAGCTAATTATTAATGTAAAAAATAAAAGAAGTTAACATTAACTGTTAACTTGAATATAAATCTGTGAATATCCATGATGGATCATAAGCTATTAGGTAACCGTCATCACACCAGATGGATCTGACATTTCCTGAAGTTGTATCTGCCACTGCGGCTGGATCACGGTTAATCCAGTTTCCTCCAGTATGTTTTTTATGTTTTAGTCTTAATCTTATATGGCCTGTTCCGGATACCCTACATTTGACATGGACAAACTGCACATCATATCCTAATGATTTGGCAATTCTGTAATATACCTGTCCCCAGTCCACACAGTTGGAACCTTTACCTGCTTTGGCATCATTTATTGTTTTCTTGTCTGTCTTTTGTGAATCGAAGTATTTGCTGTATAATTTCTTTTTTGCTATAACAGCCAAAGCTTCATCAATGGTGTTTCCTTTGAAATTGAATGTTTTGACAAACAGCTTCATTGTGGAATCAGTATAATCCGACAATGTTGATTTACGATAAACAATTGCAGGAAGCCTTCCGTTTGCCCTGATGTATGCTTCCACCCTTATAGCCATGTCCACATATTCAGCTTTATCAATTTGTTCTCCATTTTTTAGTGTTACAAAGTTTGGAAGGAAATCTAGTGACTTGTTGTCTTTGATTACAGCCAGCACATACATTGTCACTAGTTTATCATTACCTAATTTCTTTGATTTCTTTTCAATATCATTGCAGTTTCCTTTAAATGTTAATATCTTGTAATAATCACGTTTTTTATATTTCTTTTTGTTTTGGAGTAGCCAATATGCTATTGAATTCATTGCTTGGCAAAAACTTGTCCAACCAATACTTTTATTATCTAACATATTATATTATTTATATATTATAGCTATTAATTATTACTATAAATATTATAATTCCCAAAATTTCAAGGAAAAATTTGAAGATGCCCTATATAAACATGAGGATTATTTGAATTATTATTTTTATAACCTATCCTTTTTTAAGAAGTTATATTAAAACATCTTGAGTATACATTCAAATTATTTTTCCATTAACTAAAATCTAGTGTTAATTCATCTTCATTTTTATCTTTAATAATCAACGTCACATTTAAAACATCTTGAGGCTCATGAGATGAAACAATTTTTGATAATTCTGTTTTATTGATTATTTCTGCTTCATCAACATTTACTTTGTATTCGCCCAAATCAATATTATTATTAAGCAATTTAATAGGGAAATAATTATAGCCAACTTCAATTGGGAGATTATCGGTATTAATAATTTCATTTAGTTTTGAGGCAGTGAGATTTAATTTTACATTTATGAAAGGGACATTGATTTGTTTAGTACTCTTTAAAGATTTAATGAATTCTACGTATTTTTTATCAACATTTGTAATTTCATAATCGTACTTATGCATAATATCTAACTTAAACTCATCATTAAATTTATTTATAGTATCATAAAAATCAATTATTTCTGGAGCAATATTGTTTTTCGGAATTGTTCCATGACATAATATTTCATCCAAATATAGTAATTCAATATTTTTCTCAGAGTTATTATTTACAAAATTCAACCAATTTAATATATCTTTAATTTTTTCAGATTTTGGACAAATGTACATTCTTATTTGACATGAATCGGATTCAAAATCAGATATTTTAACCCTTAAACGAATATCTAATTTTTCAATATAACTAACAAGAAGAATAATTTCATTATTTTTGTAATTAAATAAGAATGGAACTTCATCCCTATCCTCCCCTATTTTCAATTTAATTTTTTCAATCATAGGTTTATTTTTCATGATTTTTCTAAAAATATTTGAATCTTTAATAGGAGGCAATGTGAATTTTAAAACCCTTTCTTTCATGATTCGATTAAACTCAATTAAAGAATAGGTTGATTTAATTACATCAACTATCTCATTAAATGAATTTAAATTATAACCTACTTTGTCATTGCTTTTCTCTTCAGATATTATCTCCTTATCATTTAATTCTCCTTCATTTTTATAATCTTCAATTAATTTTAAAACTTCGTTTTCACCCTTAATTAAAGGACTAATAAATGTTTTAACATTATTAAATTTTATTTCTTCTTTATAATAATTTACATCATTAAAAAGAGACATTAAAAGTAAATAATCCATCATTTCTGGTCCATTAACAGTTTCTTTTTCATTAAACTTTTTATCATCCAATACATCTTCAAACTTCAACATTAAATAAAAAGCAGTGGGGGAATTTTTAAGAATTTCCAACCGATTTTCCTTATTTTCTTTAATAGTGGTAGAAAATTTATTTACAAAATTTTCAAAACACTTTGGGATGGTTGACTGAGAATATTTTGTAAAATAAAATGTTTTAAAATTAGATGATCCTCCAAATTTTTTGAATAATTTAATATAAACAGTATCCTCCTTTTTAAACCCCAGCGTATAATTGTCTTCTTTAAATAATCCTTCGGCTTTTAAATTATCCAAAATTTCATAAATTTCTTCATTAGAAATTCCATCAATTTTCCAAGAAGTAATATCGCAATTATGATTAGCAATATATGAAATTATTTGTTTTTCATGCAATTTATTCCATTTAGTATCTAACTTAACTGAACACAGATTTATTCCAAAATCAAGTAAAAAATCACTGGTTTGATTTAATTTATTACTAATCTCATTAAATACTTCATTAACCGGCTCATAATCCTCTTCATTTTCAATTATGCAAGATATGTATATTATGCCTTTTTCATGATCAAACCAAACATGATTAACAATTTCATGTTTTAAATAGTGCTTTTCACGTGTTTTTTCATCTATGTCAATTGGAGATAACTTGGATTCTCGCTCTTTTGAAACATCACATTCATCAGATAATCTCAAAATTGCTGCCAAACCTGCCACATTAATAGATTTTCCATTATAATTTATAATTTTATAATCTTTTAAATTAATTTTCCGATGTCCTTTTGCAATTTGCCCAATAATTTTAGCTTCCAATTTATTAAGTCCTAATTTATCATAATTATCTTTGATATAATTATCACTTCTTATATGATGTAACTCACGCACATTATCCCGATAATCTTCCCTTTGACTAGCACTTTCAAAATTATTAAGTTCTTGTTCATCTTGAGGCACCATCCCAATATCATGAAGCCATATAGCACATAGTAAAAAGAATATTTCTTCCTCAGACATCTGTTCTTTAATATTGTCAGGAATCATTAAATTTGCATAATTCTCTACATTATTCAAATGATCAGTACCATGGTTAGTGTATTTTGGGAAAAAAATTCTAGTTTTACCTGCAATATTATAAACAATATCTTCAATTTTTTCAAACTTTGAGAGATATTTTGTATTTAATTGTTTTCTTAATTGAAGCATGATATACACCAAAAATAATTATAGTTAATTATATATTTTTATTTACTTAAATTTTTTTTATAAACAATATGAATCAGATAATATTTAGACATGATGCAATTAATGATTACTCAAAATATTATAAATTATTAGAGTAATAATGATTATATTAAAAATAAACAATACTTTACCAATATACAATTCATAAACTCCTCCTTTTTTAAACCAGTGCAAATTCCATCATATAAATCTTAATTTAAATACTTAACATTAGAGTAGTTAATATTTATTTGAAAAAATAATGATTCAACACACAATCAATATTAACATCTTAAATAAATAAAAAAATAATTGAAAAATCATAATAAAGTTTCCACTTCATTAATGAATTTTTCAGCCTGTAAAATAAGTGTTTCAGCATCTTCTTCTGTAAAAGTTTTTGAATAGCCGTAACTGGAATCGTTTCTAGTCTCACGAGCATCATAAAGGTACCCATATGTTTCCTTACTAAGCAATCCTTCTTTAACGTATTCTTTGGCCAGTTGTCTTAGGGTTCCCTCATGGGTTTTTGGGGAAATGCCTTTTTTAAGCAAGAGTGCCAAAGCTGAGGAATACATTGCGTAATAGGACATGGTAACAGAGTCCCTATACTGTCCGCCTTCAAATAACATTTTACTTGAGATTAACTAACTTACCAACATTAATTGGATTATCCAATCACAACACCTTCTTTAAGTACGTTACTTAAGAATGGATAATCTTCTACTTTTTTGAATTCGTCTTCTGTCATTAATCTTGGGGATATAACTTCATCTTTTTCTAAAATTATATCCATAGCGATTTTATGGATTTCAGGTTTGATTTTATCTGCAATTGGAGATACAATTAAAATGTCAATGTCTGATTCTTCACTGTCATCTCCACGGGCAACAGATCCAAACAGCATGATTAGTTTAATGTCATCTGATTTGATGGTATTTGCAAACTCTTTGGCTATTTTAATTCTATCATGCATGAAAATCACCACTAAAGACAATTAGATAATATATTATATTAGATTTATTTTTAATAAATATATTGTCCAAACTAAACTTCAAAGATTATCCTAAATCATTCATCAGAACGATTACACAAGCAATTATTTATTTTATCAGATATTTAAGTCTTTATATATTAAATCAAGTGAATATTACTTCCTATTTACAAAATTACATGATTATATCAATATTTAATTACAAAGGCATTGAAATAACCTTAACCTTACCTTTGACAATCTTATAGTCATACCTCCGATAAAGTGAAATGTTGCTCATCGCTTTTATGTATTCAAACTTAAGATACTCTGGATTGTCCTTGAAGTATGATTGTCTGGTACTGTTTTTTCCACGGCCGTGAAGCAGGTCAACACAGTCCATATCCAACAAGCCCCTTTCAATTGAACCCTGACTTAAATGGGTTGCATTGAATTTTCTAAGCATGTGTGGTCTTAGGCGTGAAAAGCCACCAACCTCTCCCAGTTCAAGATAATCGTTGAGGATCTTGAAGCGGTAGTTTACATGATTCACATCATATTTAAGAAGCGGATTTTCCATGTTAAAGTCACTTTGTTTTAATTTGACCTTGGCGATTTTTTGAACACATTCGGGATTTAGGAATGTGTAGTAGGGCTTGTCTGTTTTCTTTCTTAACATCTTGCATGTGCAGACAACATTATTTTTTCTTGACAGGTATTTCATCGCATCTTCAAAATTATCCTTTTTGTGATATTCCAATGTTCCATTAAAAAACATTTCGTTGGTCATGGATTTTGCCTCTGCTCTTGTTGAGCCTGATGAAATCATCACAAGAATCCACAGTGCAAGATTGTCACCTGAAAACCTTAAGGCATATCTCAGCTCATCCTTTGTCGGCAAATCCTCAAAAGATATTATATCATTCTTTTTAACCTGCTTTCTGTTCAATGGAGGTATGAACGGCAGATAAACCCTGTTGTAGAGGTAGAATGTCTTGATTTTGGATATTGCATTTGTAATGGTGTTTACCATATGATTTTTGCTTAGGTGGTTTCTGAATGTTATTATTCTGTCGTAGATGCTTAGCTTGTTTTCTGGAATTCTGTTTTCCTGTTCTGAAATTGCTTCGCCTAGAAGTTCACATAAGCTCATATTGTGAAATTCTGTGTATTTGTTGAATACTGTTTGATATGATTTTATTGAGCCGTTGCTGTGACCGGATTTGCAGTGAAAGTCATTTATCAAATCATGGTCGTTAATATAGTGCATCATTTTTCGATTTTCTCCATAAGATTATTAGTCAAAAATAAATGACTGTACTATTACTAATTGACCATCATATAAAAATAAGTTATGTTACTGGATGGAAACTATGCACGGATTTAAGTGTGCGAATACTTAATTATTTGATGAATTATTTTAATAGTTTTTGCTTTAAATAATGTTTAAAATTTGCAACTAATCCATTAAATGAAAATTATTATGAAAAATTAGATGAAGAGATTGTGCGATGTATATTCAAAAAAAGAAAAAGTTGAGGAATATAAAATTCCTCTTCATTTTTTAAATTTTATTGATTTTTTCACCTTGTCCTTAGCATAGATCAATTGGTAGGTGTACTTTTTGTTTGTTTTGAGCTTTTTGTAGACACTGTTTTTGATAGTGAAAGTTGCTACACCCTTTTTGTTGGTTTTAACCTTGAAAGTCTTCTTGTTGAACTTCAAAGTGACTTTTTTGTTTTTCAGGTATTTCTTGTTAACCTTTTTCAATGTAACTTTGATTTTGATTGACTTTGAAGACTTTTTGGCGTTGATGTTTTTAGCTGAGATTATGCTTTTGACGGTAACCTTTTTAGTAATTGTTAAATTACCGTAGGTTGCTTTTACAGTGTATGCTTTTGGAGGAAGACTGATTTTAAGTGAAGCATAACCGTTCTTATCAGTGGTCTTAGTGTAGGTCTTACCGTTGATTGTGATTTTAATCTTCTGATTTGGTAAAGCTTTACCGTCACTAGTCAATCTGACTTTGAAGTATTTACCTGAAGTGTAGAGCATGTTTAGGTTGGAAGCAGTGAGCTTGATTACCGGAATGTGCTCTTTAACAACAACACTTGACTTGGTGAATGAAGCATATTTGCCATCACCTGAGTAAGTAACTGTAATGTTGTGAGAGCCCTCTGATAATTCAGGAATGCTAACAGTTGCCTTACCATTGACTAATTTTTGAGTGTATGAAACACCCTCAACAGTAACAGTCAAAGTACCAGTAGCATCACTTGGAAGTGAAATGCTGTAATCACTTCCGCTTTCAGGAATGCTTAATGCCTCATCAGGAATGCTGACGGACTGATTAGTGTTATTTCCTGAAGTGGAGTTATTATCATCAGTTGCATTTCCAGTATTATTTCCACCAGTAGAGTTTGCAGGATTTTTAACAACAACACTGGATTTAATGATTGGTGAATATTTGCTGTCACCAGAATATGAAACAGTAATGTTGTGAGAACCTTCACTCAATTCAGGAATATTTACTGTGGCTTTACCATTTACTAAAGTTTCGCTATAATCTTTACCATCAACAGTAACTGTTAGAGTACCAGTAGCGTCAGATGGAAGTGAAACACTATATTCAGTAGCGTCACTTTCAGGAATGCTGATTGTTTCATTGGTAACTGGAACATTGACCTTTAAAACACTGAATCTGGTTGAATTAGTAACCTCATTGAACTTGTCATCACCGGCAAATCTAGCGACTACAGTGTAGTTACCAACAGCCAAATCAGAAATATCCACACTAGATTCACCATTACTGATAACAAGCTCATAATCCTTATTATCCACATTAACAACTAATTTACCTGTTTTAACAGAGGTAATAACATTAATAACTGCACTTTCACCTGCATTAACATCATCTGCACTTATGACCAAAACAGGATCAACTTTAACAGATGCATTGGTTGAATTGTCCACAGTAGTGTTTGTGGAATTATCCACAACAGCATTAGTTACATTGATCAGTGTTGTTTTAGTCATTCCTTCATATTTGCCGTCACCAGAGTAGGTAACTGTCATGTTATACTCACCATCGGCCAATTCTGGAATGTTAACGGTTGCCTTACCATTTACCAGATTTTCAGTGTAGGTTTTACCGTCAACAGTGACTGTTAAAGTACCAGTTGCATCTTCAGGCAGATTAATGCTTACACCAGATGAAACATTTTGACTGTCAATAACCAAAGTATTATTGTTTAGCTCAGTTACGACTTTGGCAACATTAACTTCAATTGTTTTTGTAATTGAATCGTATTTGCTGTCTCCTGAGTATGTGACAGTTGCATTGTAGCTTCCAGGAGCCAAACCACCCACATCAACACTAGCCTTACCATCAACAATGTTTTCAGAAAATCTTTTTCCACCAACAGCAACTGTTAAAGTACCTGTTGCATCAGCAGGCAAATCAATGCTCACACTTGAAGAGCCATTTTTACCGTCAACAACCAAAGTGTCATTATTCAATT
This sequence comes from uncultured Methanobrevibacter sp., assembly GCF_902764455.1. NCBI lineage: Archaea > Methanobacteriati > Methanobacteriota > Methanobacteria > Methanobacteriales > Methanobacteriaceae > Methanobrevibacter > uncultured Methanobrevibacter sp. The sequence continues at coordinate 19,157 of NZ_CACWVY010000043.1, read as the reverse complement.
CAACAGCAACTTTAGAAACAATAACGTTTACGATTTTGGTTGATGAATCATATTTGCCATCACCAGAGTATGTGACGGTAGCATTGTAACTTCCAGGAGCCAAAGCCTCCACATCAACAGTAGCATTACCATTGATTAACTCTTTTGTATAGGATTTACCTGAAACAACCACTGTTATATTACCTGTTGCATCAAATGGCAATACAATAGATATGACCGGAACTGTAATGTTGGATTTGACAATCATGTTTTCCAGTGTAGTGCTGATTTTTGGAATTTCAAATTGGATTGACTTTTCGGTTGCACCATACTTCACATCACCAGAATAGGCAACGATTGCACTGTAATTGCCAGGATTCAAACCTGTGAGTTCAACAGAAGCACTGCCGTTAATCAATTCTTTAAAAAATTCCCTATCGTTCACTGTTACTGTAATGTTACCTGTAACTGCATTGTCGAATTTTACGTTGACAACAGGTTGAGGACTTGGAGATTTGACGTTTAATGTAGTGTCATTGAAGCTGACATCAACCATTCCAATTGAGAATCTGAAAACCCTACTTATCGCTTCGTATTTGTCACTGCCAGCATATGTTACTGTTGCCTGATAGTTTTCAGGAGTCAGACCGGTGACTTTGAGAGATGAAACACCGCCAGTTAATTTATCTGTGTAATTGGTGCCGTTTACAGAAAGCATAATGTCACCACGGGCATCACTCGGCAACGTTACATCAACTATGATTCCATCATCGAGTTTGGAGACAACGAAATTGGAGTCGTTGAACTGCAAGGTGATTTTTGGAACTTCAAATAGGATTTCTTTAGAAGCCTTGGAAAATCTGAAATCACCACTGTAAGTTAGTGTTCCTGTGTAGTTTCCAGGTTCCAAATCAGAAATGATTAACTCCTCTGAAATGTCTGCAGAGTAATCCTCACCGTCGACAGATACAGTGAACCTGCCAGTAGCATTAGCGTCCAGCTTAACTGAAACTTTAGGTACTGCGCCTGACTTGACAATAACATTGGTGTCATCCAAGATTACTTTAATTTTAGCCGGATTAATGCTGACTGTTTTAGAAACACTTTCATAATTATTATCACCGGAATATGTGAGTGTTGCAGAGTAATTTCCTTCAGGCAAATCATCAACAATGATTACGGCATTACCTGCAGTTATTGTTTCTGTGTACTTTTTGGTACCTACAGACAAGGTTAAGTTACCTGTTGCATCAACTGGAAGTGAAACTGAAATTCTTGAGACAACATTTTCAGTAGAGATAACCTCATTTAAATCAACGCTGTATTTAGGAATTTCAATACTGAATGTACGGTTTGCCTTGTTGAACTGCCTGTCACCGGAATATGTTACTACAACATCCCAGTCACCAGGAGACAACTTATCAATAGTAATGCTGGCCTGACCATTTATTAATGCTTTATTGTATGTTTTACCTGCAACATTGACTGTAAGATTACCTTGCGCATTGTTTAGGTTGAATGTGAATGTTTGATTGCCGTCGAACTGGATGTTGTTTGCAACATCATCAGTTGACCTTACAACAAAAGTTTTAGTCACAGTACTTTCTTTAAATCTCATATCACCAAGATAAGATACACTAACGTCATAGTAACCATTAGTCAAACCGGAAATTACTTTAGTGACTTTAGCACCCCCAGCATCGACTGTAATGTCTTCGCCGTTTACATTGTATGATACAATACCAGTAGTTTGACTGTCCCATGTGATTGTGATTGTTGCCTTTTCACCTTCAACAATATCATCAACACTGAGCTTCAAATCAGGATCAAATAAAGGAGCATATGTTAGTGCAGTTATACTGTTTTCGGTTGGAACATAAATCAGACCGGAAGCATCCATGACCGGATTACCGATGATTTTAGAACCTAAATCAGACTTCCATAATATGTTACCTTCACTATCCAATGCATAGAACATATTGTTAGAACCAAAGTATAGATTGTTATTGGCACCAATTAAGATTCCTGAAGTTACTTTTAAACTGGAGAATTTGGACTGGCTGCCATCAATCAAATCATACTTATAAAGAACTCCTCTGGAATTAACATGATATAATCCCTGTTCATTATCCAACACTAATATATTTCCAACACCACTAGTGACCTTGGTTTTCCAGACCTGTACACCATTACTGTTATAAGCAACAACACTGTCACTTAAAACAGCATAAACAATATTGCCTTCCCCAATAATTGGTCGTATAGGCAAATAATTTCCTGATTTTATTGCAAGAGTCTGCAATGAGTTAGCATCGAGGATTCTTAATCTGTTGTCTGAAACAACTACAATAATGTTCTCGTTTAAGGTTGGAGAACATAACGGTTGTGTGTTACCTATGGTTATTAATGTTGGGTCACCGCCTTTCTCCCACAACTTATATGGAACAATTGTCAGCTTATAGTCTTCAGAAGTAGTTTGATACTCACTTACAATGTATAATGTAGCATCATCAACTACTGGTGCAAAGAAACTTGAACCCTGATAGATATTGGATTCACCCCATCTCTCACCGGAAGTCTGATTGAGGAAGTATAATGTGTCACCAGATTTTGGAGCAATTATAACATCCCTGCTGATTGCAAGCCCTGAAAGATTACCTGTAGCTGCAGTGGATGTGAAATACCACAACTGACTGGTCTGATTGAATGCATAGATACCTGATTGAGTTGGTATGTAAACATTTCCTAAACTATCAATCCCTAAATCTCCTGATAAAGTTTCGTTGAATGGAATTGTGAAAGCTATATTTCCATTAGTTACTGTTTCATACTGTGATTTATGAGAGTTTTGGGTGTTGAAACCTTCATTTTGCACTTGTGGAATCGGATACTCACTAACAGTGAAACTTGTAGTTTTAGATACTGTGTAGTAATTGTTACCGTTGTATGTTGCAGTGTATGTGTATTTTCCGATTTCCAAATCAGGGATTACATATGAAATTTCACCAGACATTGGGATATTGATTACATCATCACCTATTGTGAAAGTACCGGATGTTTTTTGCGGAACAGTAATAATAATTTCAGCAAACTGACCGATTTTGATATTACTTGAAAAGATAGTAAATGTCAAATCCGCCTTAACAATATTGAAAGTGCTTGAGCTGGTTAAGTTGAAGTATGTATCATCACCTGTGTAGAACACAGTGATGTTTTTATTGGATCCTGCATCAAGATTAGTGAAAGTAACTTCAGCTTTACCATTATCTACCTTAGACTGGTTAGATATGCCATCAATAGTTACTATGACATTACCTGTAGCATCATCATTTAAAGTGACTTTAACAATTGTTTTATCACCATAAGTAATATCATCTGTTTTAATGGACATTGTAACATTTAGATTATCCACTTCAATGAACTTGGAGTCTTGACTTGTCAAATACTTATCATCCCCATTATAAACTGCACTAATGAGATAATCTCCTCTTTTGATGTTTTTAATAGTGAAATTTGCCTTGGAATCAGTTAATGTTAAAGTTTGAACGTTATCATTAATTGATAAAGTAACATTACCAGTTGAAGTTGATATTGTATTAACTGTTATAATAACGTCTTCACCAACATTAACAGTGCTGAGATTTAACTGAGTGGTAGATTCATACTTAGCTACATTAACAGATTCAGTTAACTCTTTTGTTAAGTATTTCTTATCACCAGTGTATGTTAAAGCAATAGCGTATGTGTCTGCTTTTAGGTTTTCAAATGTAAAAGTGGATTTTGCAGATTGGATTGCTTTAGTCTGTGAAAGGTTTCCAACATTAACAGTCAGATTGCCTTCCACATCAATAGGGGTTGTGACTGTGATAACTACATTATCACCAAACATAATATCAGTTGTCTCTAATGAAATGCTTGGATTGGACTTTAAAAACTTAAAAGACTTGGTGACATTAACATTATTATAACTGACTGTTAAAACACCATCATCAAAAGCAGTTAAAGTATAGACAAAACTGGAATCAATATTGACAGTACTTTGGCTTGAAACACCATTCAAGGCAATGATGTCAAAATCGATATCAGGTAATTTAGTGTATTTGCTTCCATCATTCAAATAGAATACAGCTTTAACGTTTGCTTTTTGATTATTCTCCAAAGAATCCAAGTTTGAAGTTAGATTTAAAGTAACATAATTACTTAAATCTGAAGGTTCATTGCCCCACCAGTTATAATCCAAAACACAATCATTAATGTTACCATCAACTACTTTAGAATTGTTTAATAATATGGAATTTGTTAAAGAAGTAAATCCATTATTATAAACTAAAAGTGCATCGTTGTTAGTGAAAATACAGTTAGAAATAACTAAATTGTTAGTATTTTGCTTGATGAAATACTCAGTGCTTAACTTATTGATTTTTAAGTTCTTTAAAGTGAAATTTGAATCACAAATAAATGAGGTATCACCAGTTAAAGTGGCATTGCTTTCACCTTTAATAGAAACTGCATTATCAATTTGAATACCACTTTCTGAAAAATCACCATCTAACAAAATAATATTTCGACAATTCTTAGCAAGTTCTAGAGCACGTTTGATTGTGTTAACTGGAGCATCTCTTGAAACTCCATTGTTAGAATCATTTCCATTACTCTTAGAAACAAAAACATATTCACGAGTACTTGTTAAAGTAACTTCATTGGATTTTCTATTTGAAATAGTTGGAATGACATAAACATCACAAATATCCAAATCACCAAAATCAACAGAAAAAACAGTTGTATTTACAGTCTTTACATACTTATTGTATATGTAAACATCATACAATGTTTTATCTAAGATATCTTCATCATAATACGATGGATTTTTTAAAGAAGCATTAATTTGTAATGTTGCCTGTTCTCTACCTTCACTTAATTTAGTGATAGTTAAATTTGAAAATACAATAGAATTGCCTTCAAAATAATTATTTTCTACAACTGCAGGTATTCCAGTATAACGTATATTTAATGTATCACCTTCACGAGTATGATTAATAAATGAATTATTAGAAATAATGATACTTGGAGATCCATAACCTTCCATTGCCCAAGCACAAATTGCAGTACCAATTGAAGCAGCATTAGCAACAAATGTAGTTTCACGAACTTCAATAGAACCCTCATCCATTATTGATATCGCACCACCACGACCAGTACCTTCTGTAGACAATTCGTCTAAAGCCCAACAATTATTATTATTATTCTCAAACCTACAACCCACTATATAAATGTGTGGAATAGATTGATATTTACATGCACCTATTGCACCACCCCCATTATTAGTAGTACAATTATTGCCTACAAAAACAGAGTTATAAATTTGTAGGTAACTATAAGTGTATAATGCACCCCCATTCCATCCAGCTACATTTTCAATGAAATTAGAGTCATAAATTGTAGTATTTCCACCACCATGAGTATGAATTGCACCAGCCCACCAAAAAGACCTATTTTTAATAAAAGTAGTATTATAAACCGTTAACTTACCACAATTGTTAATACAACCAGGTTCTGTGCATGCATAATTATTCTCAAAATAACAATTATTAACCACCATATCCGTAGTTTTTACACTATCTCTATCATAAATGCTTAAAACTCCATAATTACTAGTACAATTAATAAAACTACAATTTTCAAAAAGAGAATTGCCCTTTTTGAGATGAATAATAGTAGAATGCCCACATTCAACAATGATATTAGAAAATTGGCAATTCTTAAAAACATTTGTGTATTTTTTATAACTTGCCATTTGAATAAATATACCATCCATAGACCGTGGAGAATATGTAGAACCTATCCACTTAAACGTGACATTTTCAAAAGTGAATCCTACTTTTTCATTATCCTCAACTACGATTGCAATATAATGTATTCTTCGAGATTCAGATGAATAATCACCTATCCATGAATTTTCATTTCCTATAATTTTTACATTATTCTTTATTTTAATTTGGTAATTTGAGTCTTCAACATCCAAAGGATAATAATTAGTGTTTTCCTTTAATTTTAAAGTATAATCTTTGTCTGTTTGTGCACAGTAATATTGTAGTTCAACCCAGTCGTTTACAACAATAACCTCTTCATCATTTATTTGAAGGGAATCCTGAGTAGAAGAAATTTGAAGAACATCCGAATCTTCGAAATTATTTTCATTTAAATTAATATCATTTACATTTTCAATTTGTGATTCAACACTTATTGATGTACCATTATCATTATCAATTTCATTTGCAGATACAATACTTACACTTAAAAATAAAACAAATAACATCAATATGAGATATTTATTATTCATAAAAAACACCTTATGAATTACTCATTCGTATAAAATCCAGATACTAATTTTTTTAAATCATATAATGAATTTATTCTAAAGTTATTGAATAGAACCATATCTGTTGATATCTAAAAAAAATTTTCAATCTTAATTTTATTTTAAATTGAAAAACATAACTCAAAGAATAGTGTTTAAAAAAGATTTTAAGAGTTTTTATAGATATCCTATTAAAAAAAGTAATGACTTAAAGAAAATAAAAAAAGATAAAATTTAAGTTTTAAATAAAAAAAAGAAAAAATATGAAAAGTAAATTTAATTACTTTTCTTGTATTTTTATTTTATTCTTATTTTTATTGTTTTGCTAGATGCTTTGTAGGTTTTGTCGCCTGCAAATTTAATCTTAGCTGTGTATTTACCTTTTTTAGTTATTTTTATGGTAAATTTAGCTACGCCTTTTTTGTTGATTTTTGCGGTGTAGGTCTTACCATATACTTTTAAGGTTACTTTTTTACCAGATTTTAAGTATGTTTTTTTATCATACTGGTTTTTAACAGTCTTAAGTGTTACGCTAATCTTTTTGGTTTTTGTTTTAGCTTTAAATGCTTTGTTTGTTGCTTTTATTGTGGTTTTCTTTTTAGTGACTGTTAATTTTGATGATGCTAGTGGTGCTGCGTTGTATGTGTCATCCCCTTGGAATGATATTGCATATGAGTATGTGCCTGCAGCCTGCAAGTTTATTTGTATGCCTGCTTTTCCTTCATCATCAGTAGTCCTATTATAGATTTTACCATTTATAGCAATTTGAACTGTTTTATTAGCTAAAACATTACCATCGATGTCTTTTAAGATTGCGTAAAACATTCCACCTCTTTCACCTGCATTGTAATCAACTGCAACACGAGTGAAAGTCTGATCAACAACAATAACAGCATCTTTCTTATGAGTAAGATTATTAATTTGCTCTTTTTGATTTTCAATAGTATCATTAAGAGCAGAAATCTGTTCAGTCTGATTCTTAATAGTACCTTCCTGAGCAATCACAGAGAGCAGAAATCTGTTCAGTCTGATTCTTAATAGTACCTTCCTGAGCAATCACAGTATCATTAAGAGCAGAAATCTGTTCAGTCTGATTCTTAATAGTAACCTCTTGAGCAATCACAGTATCATTAAGAGCAGAAATCTGTTCAGTCTGATTCTTAATAGTACCTTCCTGAGCAATCACAGTATCATTAAGATCACTAATAATCTTTTCAAGTTCGCCTATTATATCTGGTGCAGGTGTGACATTAACATTAGCATTACCAGTAGCTTCATTGAATTTTTTATCACCTGCAAAGCTAATTTTTGCAGTGTAATTACCTGCAACTAAACCGTTGATTAAAACAGTTGCAGTACCCTCATTAATGTCTGCATAGAATTTTTTATCTGCAACATCTACAAAAATAACACCTGATTCGACATCTGGAATTGTTACTTCCATTGTTGAACTGTTTCCTTCTTCAAATACTACTGGTTTTGCAGTTATTGAAGTTTCAACTTTGGAAATGGTAAATTCTTTTGTTGCGCTGTCACCTTCATAGTTTTTATCACCTGAATAAATGACATCAACTATGTAATCTCCAGCATCATTATCTAAATCAAATTTGAGAGTTTCATTAGCAGAAACATCATATAGTTTTTTACCATTAACTTTAATAACAACTTCACCAGTGGCAGTGGCTGGTAATTTAACTGTTAATGTTACATCATCTTTAACTGTAATATTTTCTGCAGGTTCAACGATCACATCCATTGAAGGAACTGCTTTTGTAATAGTAATTGTTGCAGATTTTGTAACATTATTGTGGTTTTCATCTACATTTGTAGTTACTGTTAAAGTGTATTTACCAACATCTAACAATGGCAAAGTTATATTGTCCCCAGATACTTTCACATCAATTTTATCGTTGTTTTCATCCATTAAAGTTGCAATTATATCACCAGTTGAGTTTACTGTCACTGCATTGATGACTGCTTCTGTTGCATAAGTGAATTCTTGATCAGAAATATCTAATGTTGAATTTGCTTTATTAATAGTTAAATTAGCTTCTGCATCATTAGATTCATAATTATCATCATCAACAATGGTTTTTGCATATAATGTATATTCACCCGCAGGTAAAGCATCTAATGTAATAATATTAGATTCACTTGAATTGGTTGCAACTTCATCATCATTTTTGTTATAGACAGTGATTGTTACTCCTTTTGCATTGGTCATGTTAAATGGAATTACAATAGTTTCACCATAATTAAATACTGCATCTTCAATTTCAACACAAGATTTATCGGGATTAACAGTTATACTTGCAGTTTTTTCGTTTGGAACATATTTATCATTACCACTATATGTAACGGTTATATTATAAGTATCCGCATTTAAGTTAGTGAAATTAACTACCACTGTCTTGTTAGCTAGTAAACTTTGAGGCATTTCATTGCCTAATTTAATAATTACAGTACCATTAACATCATCAGGTAATGAAATAGTTATAGTTGCATTATCACCAAATTTAGGATTATTTGTAACAACCTCAAAAATATAATCAGAAACTTTAGATATAATTAAAGTAGTTGAATTATCCCCATACATCTGTGCACTTTCATCATTTAGTTTAACATTAACCGTATAATTACCTTCCTTTAAAATATCAGGAATAGTAAAATTTAATGAATCAGACACATTAACTTTTACATCATATGTGTTATAATTAACAGAAATACTGATTGTGCTATTGATTACTTGAGAAAACTTAAGTGTAATGTTTTGATTTTCACCATAATAAATACTAGGTGCAACAATAGTGATATTTACCGTATTAAATATTAATTCATCAAAATCTTCATCACCAAAACTAACTTTAATCCTATTAATTGAATCGAAACTAGTGTAATTTGTTTTAAAAGTACCATTCACTAAAGTTACAGTAGAAGAATCAACTTTTCCAGTATTGGATGATATTGTAAAAGTCATTGGTTGGAAGTTTTCCATTCCATCTTGGTTTTCAGTACCATTCCATGTTAATTTACCAATAATTTCAAATTGATTATTACCCAAATACTTTTCTGAGACTGAAAACATAGCATATCTTGTAAGAGGCACTACAAAATTTTTTCTATCGTTTCCCTTACCAGACATATAATTAGGAATTGTATTCTGACCAAACCAAATACTATCCATCGAAGCATTTGAATATGAATAATAACTATTAGCTAATTTTCTAATAGTCATGTCCGAAAAAGTACAATATTTAAAAACTGAAGATTTAGTTTTAAAATACCCGTCAAATAAATCTAGAGAATTGAAATTAACAAAATTACAATATTTAAAGCAAGAATCATACTGACTAGCAGATATTACATAAGCATTAGTAAAATTCCTAAACGTACAATTAATGAATTCACCTTTATTTGCATCACCATAAAAACACAAGAAATATCTATTAGGCATTCCTGTACCTACAGTATAATTAGATGCATCAAAAATTATATTTGATATAGTAAAATTTGAAGATGAAGATGATAAACCTAATGCTTGCTTACAATCATTAGAATTATACATATTTTTAATAATTACATCCCCACCAATGCCAATAATGAATAAATTACTAGTATTAAAGTTTAATTGAGAACCAATAAAATATGTTCCATTGAAAATTTTTAAAGTGACCTTATCTTCCCCATTAGTATTATTACATGCCAAATCTAGTGTCGCAAAGGGGTTTTCATAAGATCCATTTCCATTTTCAGTAGTATTTTGACCAACATAAATTATATATCCATCATTTACATCATTTAATAATAAATCATTACTTTCAGAAGTTTTAAGTAATATTTCATCAGATTCTAGAGAATTCAAATCATTTTCTGCAGAATTAATTTCAGAAATTGTTAAGAGATTTTCACCATTGTCCTCAGTTACATTACTATAATCTCCACCCTCCACTGCAGAAACAATATTTAACGACAATATAATGCCCAAAAATAAAAATATTATTAATAAATGTCTTAATTTCTCCATAGTAATCACAATAGATAATTTATAGAAAGGATGAGTAATTCCTTCCAATAAAATTAATTCTAAACAAACATTACATTTTAAACTTAAATATTGCCCCCAACATAATTCGCAGATCTATCAATGAAGACTGCATTATCTCCGGAATAATAAGTAGTATTTAATGTATTGTTAATAATATTACTGCGTACAGTAGTATCAGTCATGAAAACTGCATAAGTACCATTATATAATCTTACAGTATTATTACATACATAATATACATGGTCAAAATCCGTCCATTGAGAATAACTTATTCCATATGCACATAAGGAAGTATTATTCCCTGCAAGATTATTTACAGTAATGTCATTACCACATACATATGCATAATCATCTTGGAGTTCCATACCAGATACTAAAGCCCACGGATTATTACCTGCTCTACCAGTCACATTAATTTTATTGCAAATAATAGTCAAATTAGTTTCACCTTCTGTATTTTGTGAATATATTCCTAAGTTAGGACCATTATTTGCAGTAGTTATATTATTGTTAGATATTACTACACCAGTATGTGGACCAGTTAATTGTACACCATAAGCAGCACCAGTACCATTTACGGTAAGGTTGCCCCCTTTACTATTAAGTTCTATTCTATTATTGTCAATTAAGATATTATTACATCTATAGACATCAATTGCATATAAGTAGTTTGTGTCTTCTTTTCCAGATACTGTGTCTTGTTCATAAATTTTATTTCCAATGATTTTTGAATTGTCTGATTTTACTATTATAAATGCATCTAATGTTGGATAATATCCAGAACTACTATTAGCAGTAATATCTAATTTGTTTCCTGTGAAATTAAAGTTACTTGAACTTTCTACTGCTACACCTGCAACTAAATCATAATCGATAGTTGGTTCTGGTGTCCAATGACTATAGTCAACATCTTTTAATGGTAAGAATGCAGTTATATTGTTTCCTACCATTTTAATATATGATCCGCCTTTTACTTTTACTACATAGTTGTAGTTTGCTGTGTTTGCATAGTTATCTATATAATTTATTACATTATTTAATAAAGTTGCCCTTTCAGCATTTATTAAGTCAATTGCATAAAAGTCTGCACCATTTGGTGCAGTTACATTAATTTTCACACATTTAATAGTTGAATAACTAGCTTCTGAATAAATTACAGAATTTATATTTGATGGTTCATTTGCAATGAATGTTCCACCGCAAAGTGTTATGTGTGATGTTTTTAAATCAAAACCAATATTTGTGAATGTTGCTTGTGATGCATCAATGACAATTTGTTTGTCAATTTTAAAATTACCAAAATTTTGGGCATTGAAATTCCCAACAAATGTTAAATTATTATTGGTTGTAGTCCAACCATTAGTATTAAAATAGTTACCATAATTAGTACTATTTACAGTAACAGAGTTAGCTCCAGTACAGGAACATTGTTCTTCAACAACGTCATCAGAGGCGTCATCAATTTCCACTTCTTCGACGATTTCACTGACATCATCAACAGCGATGGCATCAGTGATTAGAGTATCGTCTGTGCTGTTTATGTCGGTTGCGCTGACTGCTGAAACGCAGCAGACTATCATTACCAGCATAAACCCAAGTACTATTTTTGATGAATTCTTCATTTTTTTCACCATATTTTATATTTTTGAAATTACAAGTTTCTAGAAAAAAAACTTGCAACGCTCGTTTCTTTTTAAAAAAGAACATCCAATTGACCATCCAAATTATTAGTAAATAGTATTTATCTACAACATTGCAATTTTTGAAAATGACCTCACTTTCGATGTTAAATTCTGTGATTAGAGTTTTAAAAAATGTATTTTATTTTAAAGATTATTTTTTAGGCATTATTTTTAATTTAACCTTGTTTTTGTTTTTAGATATTGATTTGGAGTCTTGTAACCGTTTGGTTACTTTGAAAGTTATCCGGTTTAAAAATAAAGGCTTTTAAAATAAATGCCTGATAATCTGCAAGAATTGATTTGGTTGGATATGTTTCTTTAAATCGTGAAAAACTAGTTTTAAAAGGGATTTTTGAAAAATGATTTTTTTGAAGGGTGAATGTAATATTTTTTTTATAAGTTAAAAATTAGAATCATTTCTGCAAATGCTTATTTTTTTAGGTTAAATATTTTATTTTTTGAATTTAGATACTTTAATTTATTTAAATAATTTGGGAGTTCTTTTAAAGTCAGATTAGGTGGTGATAGTGAGTAATGTTCTTTTTTTATAATATCAATTATAATTGAATTTTAGAAAACTTTATATTAATAGTTATATAAATAATATATTGATAAAGCAATTTATATTTTATCAAGTACAATTAATTCAATTTAATTTTATATCTGATAAGTATTACAATTGCTTTAATCAGTATTACGAAAACAAAAAGAAGTCCGATTCAGACTTTAAAATGTTAGTAGATAAATACTATCTATAACAGTACATGAAGGATGTTATTATGGGAAAAAATGTTTTTTTTAAAACCATAATAACATTTGTGATTGAATGAAGTAAAAAGAGAAAAAGCATATCTTTTTCGGGGTGAGTATTTTTTTCAGGTTGTTGAGGTCTAAAAATTTATCAAAAAAAATATTCTTCCAAAAAAAATTACCTGTGTTCTCTTTTTCTTCTATTATTTTATGTAAAATAATCTGAATTATTCTACAGACTATATTATATTTTTTCAAGTATATATTAGTTTTTGAATTGAAACATGCATTTTTAACTGCTGTGATATAATACCAATTCATATATTTATCAAAATAAAAATTGACTTTTAATTTTTTGAGAAATCAGCATGACAAAAAAGACGAATGGATTGACATTTCAAAAAAACGTTGAATAAATAAAACACCAAAGAGTATAAGGACTGGGTTAAAGACATGGAAGATAGGGATAATGAAAAATGTGTTTTGTGCGGGGCAAACCAGCACCTGAAACTACATCACGTGTTTTCATTTAAGAATTTTATACCCTTACGTCTTGAGCCGGAAAACGGCATAACATTATGTCACTGGTGCCATAAAAAGTATCATGCATTTTATAATCTTGAGAACACCAATCCGGTGACACTCCTGAAATTCTTTAAGGAGTTTAGGTTTTAGTTGGGTAGATATATAATATATTAATATATGGAATATTTATAGCAAACTGATTTTTTTAATCCGGGATTTAGGTTTAGTTGTGGGACAAAAACCACATAGCAATATTAATTTAACAGAACACATAATAGTAAATATGGAAACTAAGAAATACATATTTAAAATCCCATTTGTATTAAATAAGCATAGTGGAATAAAAATTAAAGAAGATGATGAATTAAAATTCATACTAGAACCATATACAATATATATTCATCTATTTGAAGATGAACAGAATGGTTATTTTGAAATACCATTTAATGATGAAAATAAAATTTATGAATTTTATCAAATTTTTAAATCTACACTAAATAGATTGAATATTGTTGAAAATGAAAAATATGGGCCTTGGAGTATTAAATTGGAAAACATTACTGAAGAGAATTTGAATAATTATATTCATGAAGCCAATACAACAAAAATCGTTGTGGATGAAGAAAATTATAAAGAAATTCACACCTCATTCAACTTGAAAATAGATTTGCGAGTTGATTATGTTTTATCAATAATATTAGCTGCAATAATAGATGACATTACTGTACTATATAATGATTCTAAAAATTCAGAAATTATGAATGATAATAAAATAAATACTGCATTAGATATATACGCAAATTCATTCTTTCTAAAAGATAAACCTCGCTATTTAAGTTATTTTAACATTTTAGAATTATTAAAACCAACAGAAAAAAGAGATGAAGAAACTTTAACATGTGTTAAAAATATTATTGAATATGTTGATGATTATAAAGAAAAATTTGACCTCGAAAATAATGAACTTCTAAAAAAAGATTTTAATAGTCTTAAAAGTTCCATTGGAGGTTTAAAAAATAAATCATTCACCCCTTCAATATTGCAATTAGTAAAGGATTATAATATAAATCTTGAAGGATATGATGATTTGGAAGACTGGATATCTTCCGCTTATACCGTTCGTAACAAATTTGCTCATAAAGGAGAAATCTTAGATAATTTTGATGAATGTTTGAGTTTTTTAGAAAAATTTATTCCTACATTATTATTGGTTAAAATTAAAAAAGATTTTTAATTAAATTTAATATTATTATGATAATATTCAAGTAGATTAATTGAGGCCATGATTACTGTTCATTGTTTTTATATTTGTATTCATACTTAAAATTATAATTTGTATTATCAATTTTCATTTTACAAACATCAATTCCTTTATCTTTACAAATTCTTAAAATTTTATTTTCATGACTCTCCTCAATTTTTAAACCCAAATATACTTTAGTAGGTTCTATGAACTTTAAATACTCTTTGATTTTGCAATTTTTCCTCTTTTTTTCTATCATATTTTGAAAATCGGGTTTGTAAATTATAACCCTCCATTCCTTTTCATAATTCCAATCAAAAGATTTCTTTAGTAACGGTTCAAAGAAAATATTATTATATGCAAAACTTTCATTAGATTTAATTTGCTCAAAATCCTCTTCTCGTTCTACATATTTAATTGGAAAACAAAAATCTTTAAGATATGTTTTTTCGGTATCTTTTAGGTTATACTCCAGGCATATTCCCTGATATTTATCTGCATAATTACCCCATAAGGGATTAATACAATTATCTTTAGATAAACATATCACTGAATAGTCCTGTGAAATTTCTGTGTTAATTTCATCTGAAAGTTTATTTGAAGAATCCTGAATTACCTCATCAGCCATCTCTTTTGGAAATTTATTTAAATCTATATTTTTATAAATTTCTTTTTTTAATCTTTCATTATTTAGAAAAAGACGTGCTTCATAAGGATCATTTAATTCTTTAATCGTTGGCAAATATATTAAATTTTCAATTAATAATTCTTCAGCATATTTAGCTCTTGTATATTTATAAAGTTTTTCAGGAACAAATTGATTTTTTATATCAATACAATCATGATAAGATACTTCTTTATTTGGAAACTTATTAAAAATACAATCAAAAAATTTTTCTTCAGACATATTACTATCTTTAATTTTATATTAAAAATAAATAATCATTCTATAAAAAAAATTATAATTAACATTAATTAACAAAACAACTATCATTATTAACTATTTTAGAAAACGCTAATTTACAAACTTATATAGTGATAAATAATTTAATAGCCATTAATCTAATTTTAATTTAATGAATCATTCTACTATTTTACAATTAATTTGATGATTCAATTGATTAATTCACTTTTCATACTCCATGAATTAACTCCCTACTATATAATAAACAATCTAGGATATCTGAAACCACCCCTTTAAATTTCTATGAGTTTTTAAATCCATTTTAATATTATTTTTTTCTTGGATTTCCATAATTTAATATCCAGCATTTCTATATTAATTTTACTCACTGATTTTGACAATACATTAAATAATCATAGATTAATTTTGGTTATTTTATTAATCCAAGTTAACAACATCACTTTCAACATAACTCCAATATTTAAATCCAGAATATGTTTTATATGTAAACTGAACATAAATCATCAATTTATCTGGGACATTAAGTACTTCATCTTTTACATATTCATTTTCTATATCTTCACTAATATTAACAAATTGATTTTTCTTAATTTCACCATCTTTTGGTATTTTAACCTTTAATTCAATTTTAAATGATTTTTTAGATTTAATTTCATCAAAATGATATGTTTTTAAAATCAAATATCGAGAATACATTTGTTCTCGGTATATGTTTAATGATGTATTTTCAGGGAGAGGTTCTGCAGCGAATGCTTCTATATTAATATTTATGTCTTCAATGTCATGTAGCTTATTATTCATGATTGTTAAATTTAATGTTATTTCTTCTCCTTTAATTCCATTATCATCACAATTAAATATAAATTCTAAGTTTTGAGGTTCATAAGTATGTGTTAATAATAACATTAATCTATTTTTATCATCTATTTTCATAATGGGATTAGCCCTATTGATTTTTGAATCAAATAAGCATTTTGAACATCTAATTTTACCATCTTCACAATAAAAAATTACTTTTTCTAATTCCATTTCCTCTTTCACATGTGGACATGGATTATGTCTTAAAACCCATTCTTCATCAGTGTAAAATTTATGGTGGGTATCTCCTATTCCTGCACCGCCCACTCCAGTATTTATATTTGTAATAATATCATCCGTTAATCTTTTAAAAACTAATTTATGCCTTTTGTGTTTAGTATAACAGTTCATACAATAATATTTTTCACATTTCTCACAAAAAACAATAATTTCATCACTTAAAGTTTTTCCACAAGAATCACATTTCATAATATCACAACAGCCAAAATTAAAAATAGTATAAAACAAACAAATGAATATATAGAACATTTTAAATGTTTTACTATATCTTCATTCTTTTCATGATTTATATGGATAGAAGTTAAATATTTGTCGTATAATTTTTCTTCAAATTCTTCATCACGTATTTTAAAACTATTTTCAAATTCCTCAAAATTTTCTAAATCAAAAGGATGATAATAATTTCTTGGTAAAAAAATTAATATACAAAGTCCAATACTAATTAAGAAAAAAATTATACTTAAAACAAGTATCATGCTTCTAATATCCAATTTAAGAGATAGACTTATTTGGCTTAAGTAAGTAGAAATTATAGTCATGATTATTGAAATCACTACTAGAAAATATGAAGCTTTATTTTCTAAATTTTGTTTTCTAATGTTTTCTCTTTCAAAAATAAGTCTTAATTCTTCAAGTTTTAAATTATTTTTATCCATGATTTACCTCATGATATGATGTTTTATAACTTAATTTTCATAATTTTCTTTAATAATCTTTTTTATAATTAAAATCTCGAAATTTGGAAGATACTTTTGTAACCTTCTAAAAATATCATATAAAATGATAGTTATCTTTTTAAATTTATTCACTGTCAATTTTAGATTCATTGGACAAAACCATGGAAAATAACTTTTGATTCATCTGTTATGTTATATTCATGTCTTAAAGTATTAATTTCAACTTGTTCATCCAAGATTTCATCTGTTAAACCATACTGCTCATATAATTCATTTACTTCTAACTGTCTATCATCCAATTCCTTTTTTAACTCTATTCTTTTTAATTCATACCTTGCTTTATCACTTAATTCTTGTTTAACAGGTTCTTTTCCTGTTTTTTTTAGGGCATCCCATTCTTCACCAAATATGTTTTGCATACGACGAGCTACAGCTGCATGGCCACAATCATAAATTTCACCAATTTCAACACATGAATATCCTTTTAGATACAATTCTTCTAATAAATCTTCATTAAAATCTATACGAGCAACATTCCCATCATATCTCTTTTTATACTTCAAATTATCCAATTCTTCTTCAGAGAATATCTCTTTTAATCTATTATTAATTGTTCCTGAACTGCATCCAAACATTAATGCCAAATCTTCAGAAGTAGACTCCAATAAATATAAATTTTTTAATAACTTATCATCTATTTTAATTCTTTCCATTATGGGAGCATCTACCCCTCCCTCTCGAATATTAAAACCATTTTCACGGGCATCATATAAATCAATATATCTTATCTCCAATTCATCAAGTTCAGATTTATCACAATATTCTAAAACTCCACTTTCAAATTTTTCTTTTCCATATTTATTAAAACTATTTTGCAAATGTTTATTAAAATGCTTATTTTTTCTCAATGAATTAAAATGTACCTTCATTCTAACCTTTAAATTTCTGGATTGACCAATATAATATTGTTTAGTTACAGTATTCTGAATATAATATATTCCACATTTGTTATTTTTACTCATAGTTAATCGTTACCCATATCCAATCAATTAGACATATTATTCAAAAATGGCTAATATTTCTTAGAAAAAATTCCAAAGTTGAATTTTATCACTTTAAACTCTTTTTCCCATAATATTAATTAAAAACCATGCTGATAAGTGAGTATTATATAGTTTCCAAGGAGTCATGATTTAATTACCCATCAATACTTTTATGATTCTTTTCATTTGAAGACGAATTTTTTCAGTTAAGTTTATCATCATAATATATAAGGGAAAATCGTTTTTAAACTATTTTAGTTATTCAATATGAATAGTATCCTATGATATATTATATATAATTTTAGAGAGCATTTGCAAAGTATTTTGAGATATTAACATATTGATAAATAATTTATATGGAATAAATAAAACTTATATCTATTTTAACCATACAATAATTAGAAAATTGAATAGAAATTGCAGAATAACTTGATTTTTGAGGAATAAGACTAATTTTCTATTAATTGAATAGAATACAAGAAATTAAAACTTATCAATATTTCTGTTATGGATCCATTCACGGTGCTTTCCAATAGCTACTCTAACAATAACATCAATCAAATCAGTTTCATCTTCTTTTTTAAAGTAATAATAAGCTGGTCCTTCAAGCATCTGTCTTAAATCATAGAATGGTCTTGGTTTGATTGCATCAGGATGCATCAGTCCATAATTCTTTAGGAGTTTGATGTTTTCAGTTTCATACTTTTCCAGTTTGGATTTTTGGACTTTGGTGGCTACGGTCTTTTCCTTTTTATCAAAAATTTTGGCTATTTGTGTTGAATCAATCAGTATGCTTGATTCGATTAAAAGTAGTTTTATTTCTTTTCCTTTG
>NZ_CACWVY010000042.1 GCF_902764455.1 uncultured Methanobrevibacter sp. | reverse complement strand
TTACTGTCATCTCCAATTGCATCTTCGGTGATGCTTTCTGCTGCACAGACTGCTCCCACCGACATTATCAAAATAAGCATGACAATCAAAATTTTTAAAACCTTCATAATTATCACATATTAATATATATTAAAAGTGGATATATAAGCATGTTTATTTAGTTTTGAGAAGTTTTAATGATGATTATTCTAATTGGTTTGGAAAAAATGAACGAAGTAATAAATTGTTAAAAAAAATAAGAGAAAAGTAGATAATAAATTATCTACTTAACTTTAACGGTTGTTTTTATGGTGTCTTTTTTGTAGGTTACTTTGACAGTGTATGTTTTAGGTTTTGACCTTGTAGGTTTTGCCATTTAATTTGAATGTTATCTTTTTGCCTTTAACCAGTTTGCCGTTGATTTTAAGGGTTGCTTTTAAGGTAAATTTCTTGGCTGTCTTTTTGACTGTGACTTTGCTTGTGGTTAAAACCTGTTTTACGGTGACTGTGTTTTTGACTGTTTTTCCGTTGTATGTGGTTTTGATGGTGTATTTTTTAGGGGTTTGTGTTATTTTGATTTTAGCGACACCTTTGCTGTTGGTTTTAACTGTTTTTGTCACGCCGTTGATGTTGAATTTTACGCTGACACCTGCAACAGCTATTCCGTCCTCAGTTACAACATTGACGGAGAAGTATTTGCCTCCGTCATAGTCGACAGTAATGTTTTTGTTGTTGATGATTTTACTGTCATCAGCAACGGTATAGACTTTTAAGCAAACAATTGCTCCTCCATCTTTATAAGAATCAGCCCATGGTGCCCCATCAATAGAGAAAAAGGAAATATTCTCAGTATAATCTACTCTCACATCAGGCTGTATAATATAAGGCATAGCATTGGAAGTTATAATTGCTTTGAATACATCTCCTTTTTTGATTGATATGTAGTCATCTAATTTGATTGTGTGGTAACCGAAGAATGGTGATACTCCTTTTTGAGTTAATTTCAACTCATCATTGACATAAATCTCAACGGTGTAATTGACATCCTCTTGGTTGAAGTATGTTCCGACAGCAGCAATCAAATCATCATCTAATGCTTCAAACACATTCATATAACTTATATTTTTTTCACCAGACATGAAATTACCGCCACCTATAATTGCATATTGGTAGTTCTTGTTGTAAGGTACGGTATTTTCAAATATTACTGTAGCAGCACAACTACTTGGCTGAGCAGGATCATATCTTAAGAGTGTTTGGTCATAATATGAAACATATAAAAATCCATCATTTCCCCAGCCAGGACCCCAGCTGTTTTTAACAATCCAAGCACCATCACCAGGAGGGGTGATTAAGAAGTTTTCTTTTGGGAAATTGTCATCCCATCCTACGATGGAAACGGCATGATTTGGATCTAAAGGTTTATCAACATATTGTGCATATGTAGTATCATTATAATACGGATTTGATTCATCATATGTAGATTGCCCATAATAAGACACAGCCAGAGAACCATATTTAATAATTGCTTCCTTAAGTTTTGTTCCGTTAGGGATTTCATTATTAGGTACGAATATTGCATCTTGAACATGAATATCATTTAAAGTTGTTATCACAGGGGAAATTTTTCCCATTTCATCATAAACATCTGCATCATATATTAATGCTCCAAGCCAGCTTACTAAATAACTTATAGCATAAACACTGTTTCCCCCTTCAACTAAACTAGTGTCCCCATAAATTGAATATCTATACATTGAATCTTTCATGTTATTTTCTGAAAAGTCAGATGTGATTCCAGCAGCTTTTAATATTACAGATTCTAAAGCTCCAGTCATTCCGAATGTCCAGCAGGCACCCATCCAACCTTGATCTCTAACTGGCGATACCCATCCCCAGTCACGCAAATCAAATCTTTTTGGAAGATTAGTGATGTTAATAGTATTATTCAGCAATGTTAATTGCATGCCTTGTCCAATCACTATTGTTGAATGAAGTTCGTTGTTGGTGGAGATGTTATCATCATTGATATAAACATTGTTGTCTAAAACACCAACCTTATCAAAAAATGTGTAGATTGGGTTTATATTGTTTTCAAACAGTGAATTTTTAATGTTGTATGATGAATCATATGTACAGATTGCGCTTCCTGCACTTGCAGTGTTATTGATAAAATTGGTTTTATCCACATTTAAAGTACCTATATCATTGAATATTGCACCACCATAGGTTGGATATCCTTCAATAACGTCAACACCGTTTGAGGTGAAATTACAATTAGTAATGTTGCTTGTGACATATGAAAGGTAAAGTGATCCTCCATTATATCTAGCATGATTGTTTGTGAATAATGTATTGTTTATGAATAAATTTCCACCTAATTGAAGATATGCTCCACCAAATTCGGAAGAAGTGTCTTTAAATATTGTATCAATTATTGTTACATTACCGTTAACACCAAGGTCTCCCCAAATGTCTGCATTAATAGCTCCTCCATTTTTAGAAGATGTAACGTTTGTAAATTCACAGTTTTCAATGTATACTTCACCACATTCTTTAAGACTTATTGCCCCTGCAGTAATGTCAGCTTTTAAATTATTGAATTTGGAATTAATAATTGAAACGTTAGAACGTTGAATGTATAATGCAGGTGAATAGGTTGAAGTAGTATCAGCAAAAATTGCATTTTCTATATAGATTATAGCATTTTTATAAGCAGTAATTTGAGCTGATTTGGAAACCCATTTTGAGGTCATGTTTGTATTTGAAAGATCTAATTCTCCTTTATCAAGATATATTGCTGAACCTTTTTCAACAGCATAATTGTCTATGAATCTTGAATTATCACATTTGATAGTTACATTCTCATAAAGCCCAACTGCAGCACCCTGTTTAAATGCATAGTTGTCAATGAAAGTAACATTGCTCAATGTCAATGACCCAGTAGTATAGATTGCCCCACCTTTTTCAGCATTACCACCAGTTAAAATCAGATTGCTTAATGTTACATTGTTTGCGGTAATGTTGAATATTCTTGATTGATTTTTCCCGTCAATTGTATGGCCATTACCGTTAAGTACAAAATTATCCTTGCCGATAACAATTCCATTTTTGTTATCAGTTTCATTGTTGAATTTATAGTCGTGAGTTAAATCCACAACATCTTTACTTTTTATTTCATCAGTCAGATTGGTGAATGAATCCTCACTTGCTGTGTAGATGTCATTCTGAGCGGTTCCAAGGACATCCGAACTGTCGTCAGTTGTGATATCCTCCTGAACCGTTTGTAATATTTCTTTGCTGTCATTGCTTATTGTATTGTCGGTGATGCTTTCTGCTGCACAGACAGCACCTACAGACATGATTAGGATAAACAGGACAATCATAATTTTTAAAGCTTTCATAATTATCACTATGGATAATATATGTGAAAAATCGTTATTTAAATATTTATTTTATTTTTGATTGATTTTAAAACAAATATTTAATGTAACTTTCTATAATATTGTTTTTCAACAAAAAAAATTAATAAATTATTTATAATATTCATTACAAAGTATAATTATAATCTAATTTTAGTGAAAAAAAATGAATGTAAAATTAAACAGTCGGATGCGGCTATTGATTCTGTTTACCTTGGCAGCAGGCCTGGTAACAATAGCTCAGTCAATTATTACAACAGGTGTCGTTTACCTGATGAGTGACTTTTCTGTCTCATCAACGCAGGCGCAATGGTCCTATTCAGTATTCTTGCTTGTTGTAGGAGTCATGATTCCGTTAAGTGCTTATATATCACGCAGATTCAGTGCAAGAACAATATTTTTCTTTTCATTAATTATATTTCTTTTAGGATCAGGCATATGTTATTTTTCAAATTCATTAATAGTGTTAATCATTGGCAGAGTTCTTCAGGCCATTGGAAATGGTATCATAATGCCATATGTTCAGATTTTGCTCTTGAGAACCATTCCTGAAGAGAAATGGCAGACTTATATGGGGTTATATGGTTTGGTTATTGCAATAGCTCCTGTTTTAGGGTCTTTCATAGGAGGATTTGTTATAACGTTATATGGATGGAGGGAACTGTTCTCATTTTTCACAGTTGCTACAATAATCCTTTTGGTTTTAGGCATATTCTTTGTAAAAGACAATACTCCTACTGAAGATTATCCTCTCGACTACTTATCTGTTATATTGTCCGTGATTGGATGTGCAGGAGTGATGCTTGGTTTTACAAACGTTGCAGATTATGGATTTACACATTATCTTGTAATTTTACCTATAATCATTGGAATCATAACGTTAATACTATTTGTAAAACGTCAACCAAAATTGGAAAAGCCTTTGATTAACTTGTCAATACTTAAAAACAAGTATTTCCTAGTGGGCACAACATTCATCTGCATTCTATTTTCATGTTTGAACGGATGTACTGCACTTATTCCCATATTCATTCAGGGCGTAGCCTACAATTCCGCAATTATTTCCGCTTCTGTGATGCTTCCGGGGGGATTACTGATAATTGTATTTAATATAATAGGTCCCTTACTTACTAACAGAATAGGAATCAAAAAGGTCCTGATTATGGGATGCATCTTTTCCATAATAGGGTATGCAACCATGATGTTCTACACTCAGGATTCCTCTTTTGAATTCATGGCCATAACTCAGTCAATTCGTCTAATCGGTACGGGGATGGCTTTGATGCCTGCAACAACATGGACTTTGACCATGGTGTCCGACAAGGTGGAAGATGGAACTGCAGTAAACAATACATTAAGGCAGATTTTTGCAGCAATCGGTTCATCAATTGTAGTTGTTATAGTAGCTGTTTTGGCAGGAGGAGCCATAGACCACAATACTGCTTCAGTAGTAGCATTCAACCAGACCTCATTGATTCTACTTGTTTTGCATGTTGTCATGCTTATTTTGACTATCGTTTATATTGATGATAAGGACAAAATTGAACGTAAAAATACAAAAGCATAATCTTTTGAAATTAATTTCAATGATTGTCAAAATATTGCTACATTTTTTAATAAAATATGAATTTATTTTTACTTATTTTTATTTTTTTATATTAAGTCTTAAAAAAATACAGAACGAATATTGTACAATTGAACACATTATTTCGTTTTAATTTCCAAACAAAAGAAAATTTTATCGCAATATTTATATTGATTAACTAATAAAAATAATTTTAACTCAAATGAGTTTTATTTAAATTAAAAATTAAAAAAGGTGAATAAACATGGGTATAGGAGATATAATAGGAGATGCTATAGCATATCCATTTAGTAATATTAAAGCATTAGTTTTATATGCAATCTTAGCTATAATCGCCGGAATTATTGGAGGTGCAACTCTAATTTCAAGTGCAGCTTCATTCTCTTCAAAAGGTATGGCTGGATTTGCTTTTAGCGGATTGACTATTGTTGGAATTATTGTTTTTATTCTTGTATTGTTCTTGATTGAAGGATATGGTTTGGACATTATAAAATATGGTATTGAAAGAAGAGCTGATAGTCCTGGAATAGATATTGGAAGACAAATTTCCAATGCTTTAAAATTAATTGTTGTTAGTATTGTATATTACGTTGTTCCTGCAATTATAATTTTAATTTTAGGTCTTTTCCTAAGAGATTGGATACTTGCCATAATCAGTATAATTTTAATTATTGTATTTGCTTTAGCTAACTTTATGGCAAAATGTAGATTAGCAAAAACTGATAGTTTAGGTGATGCTTTAGCTATTGGAGAAGCTATTGGAGACATTTCCAAAGTAGGATTAGGTAAAATCATTGGAACTGTTCTTGTTATTGTCATCATCTTAGTAGTTGTTGCATTTATCCTTGCATTAATTACTAATATGAATAATACCATTGGTGCTATTTTATTAGGTATTTTTTCAGTTTACTTTGTATTCTTCTACAATAGAGCTATTGGTTTGTTATACTCCGAAGCATAATCAAACCAATCTTTTTTTCTTTTTTTCTTTTTTTTATCAAAAAAATAATTATCTGAACTTTTTTTAATGAACAACAGATTGAATTCTAAGTAAAACTAAAATAAATTTAAATTCCAGTGTTTTGTTTTAAAAATAAGATTAAAAAAAGTTTATTAAAAAATAAACTCTTTTTAATTATCATTCCTTGCGTTCTGGCAAGAAAGGAATTAATGATTCGGCCAATTTGGATATTGGCATTGTTTGAATCCATACTTTGCCGGGGCCTGTTAATTTTGAGAAGAACAATCCTTCTCCAAATAATACATTTTTAGCTCCCTTAACTCTTTCAATGTCAAAGTCAACGGTTTCTTCCATTGCAGCAATGTGACCAGGATCCACTAATAATTTTTCTCCAGGCGCCAAGTCCTTTTCAATGACTTCCCCATCAATTTCTAAAAATACCATACCATTTCCGGTAAATTTTTGAAGGATAAAACCTTCTCCACCAAATATTCCGGATCCAAGCTTATCTCTAAAGTGTATGTCAATATTAACACCTTCTTCAGCTGCTAAAAAGGCATTTTTCTGACCGATAATTGTATTTGACCCATTCAATCTTATAGGCATGATTTTTCCAGGAGTGCATGATGAAAATCCTACTTGCTCTCCATCAGATTCTGCAGTAAAGAAATTTAAAAATATGGTATCCCCAGCTAATGCTCTTCCAAGCCCTTTCAATAAGCCTCCACCAGTATTAGTGTCCATATTCATACCAGAAGTCATGAATGCCATTGCTCCTGTTTCATTTTTCATTATCTCGCCCTTTTGTAATGTGCATATTACAATAGGAAAAGAACCACCTTTTATTTCGTATTCCATTTTAAACCACCTAAAATATTTATTACAAATAACCGGTCAAATAAAATTATTTTGAAATGTAGCGGTTTCGGTCATCTGCTTAAATATTTTTAATATAACATCTTTATTAAAGACAGGTAATATTTATCTTAATGATTTATTAAATAATTATTTAATTTTTCAATTCCTAAAATTATAATAAGGATTACCAATATAAAAGTTAATTGGTGAACCTATGGAAATATTTACTCGTACTTTGTTTCAATTAGCTGTGGTAATTATTATCTTTCTAGTTTTAACCATTTTAGGCAAAGTCATATATCATAAATTAAAAAATAAGTATGGAAACTCCATAAATATCAATGAATTACTGCCTGAAGATGAAGTCCATACTTTAATACAGGTTTTTTATTTAATTTTGATGGCACTGTGTGTTGTAAATATTTTCTATTCCTTTATGGGGTCCCAAAATGATTTGTATTATTTTGCAGTATTTGACATTGCACTTTCACTATATTTTGCAATCACATTAGATATGAGTTCTTGGAAAAATAGACTTATCTGGTTGTTATTGGTTCCATATGGATCTTTAGTTTATCCCTTATTTGGCCTTAGTTTAGTAATTTTTGCAGATTTTCTTCATGCTTTCATCTTTATATACCTTGCAAAACTCAGTCTCGATAAATTTGTAGAATATACTAATTCAAACGCTTTGGGGTTAACTATAATATTGTTATTTGCAGTAATTTTCGCAGGATTTTTCATAACACAATATGCAGAAGGTGCGAATGCCTTAGATTCTCTTGTAATTGTTTCCAATCAATTTACAGGTAATGGGTATTCTGCTTTTGGTAATACTATTTCTGGTAAACTCAACAGTTTATTGCTGGTTTGGGGAGGATATATTCTTTCTGGAGTAGGTGCTGCAACATTAACGGCGGCGCTTTTAATTAGGCATTTTAAAAAGGAATTTGAAGAATTAAGAAAATTGATTGAAGAAGGAGAGGAAGAATAATGGGCATTGAATGGATATTTATTTCTATTTTCCAGATATTGGTTGCAATGGGAATTTTCGCTGCTTTAGTATATATTGCCAAATATATTGTTAATAAAGGCAGATTAATAGCCCGTTTTAAAAAGTCAAGGCTTTCAAATCCTCAAGAATATTTTCCTTCTGAAGAAGTATTCTTATTAAAGCAAGTTTTTTATTTGATTGTGATATTGGTCATTATCATGATTTGTTTATATCTGACCTTTGATTGGAACGAAGGTTTTTATTTTGCATATCTTTTGGATATTATTGTTTCAATATATCTTGCTCTTAAAATGGACAAAAATTCCTTAAAAGATAAAGTTTTATTATTCCTATTAATTCCATTCGGTTCCATAACTGGAATACTCTTTGGAGATAGTATTGTTGTTTTATTGGATCTGACCCATATTATCGGATATTTGTATTTCATTAAAGTTTACTTCCGCAAATTTGTTGATTATACTGAAAATAACGGATTGGGAATAACCATAATATTGTTATTTGCAATAATACTGGTTAGTTTTTTATTTACCATCCTGGTTGAAAACGTTTCTCCTATGGACTCCATAACCATGGTGTCCAATGCATTCACAAGCAACAGTTTTGACGCTTCAGGAAAAAACATAATAGGTAAAATTAATTCGTTGGTATTGGCTTGGAGTGGCTTCATATTATCTGGTGTCGGTACGGCCACTTTGGCGGTTTCAATAGTAAATGGATATGTTAATCGCCAATTTGCTGAAATGAAAGATTTAGTTAAAAAGAAAAAAGAAAAGGAGTAATATTTAATTGCCGAGCAAAATTAGCTCCCAACAAATCTATACCTGAAACTTAAAAATAAAAAGGAAGTAGATATATAAAATTTAATATTCAAGTTGATTGTTTTAAAACTAAATTTAGTATTGTTGAATATGGATTAAAAAGCAGAAAAATTAATTAAATTTTTTTACAATGCGTTCAAGCATATTTTTCCGTTTATTCTCATGAAAATAAGGTATCATTCAAATGAATATTAGTTTTTAAAATATTCAAAAATTAGCAATTATGACGGTTCATTCATAATCTTTACAAAAACTCCCGTAGGATAAAGAATGTCCTAAACCACAATAATATTCAACATATCCTTCACTATCAAAATCACCAACTATCCCTCCTCCACTATCCATAAATTCTTCGTAGCAATGTCTGCAATTCAAGTTACAATATCCTCCATGAACTGGTTCATTCTTTTCTATTTTTTTACTAATTTCTTTTTGTTCTTTTTTCGCTTTTTTTAATTCTGTTTTTATGAAATATTTAATTTCTTCCTCACTCATTTTTTCTTTTTCATCGATTAACTTAGTTTTTAGATTATCTTTAATGGAAATTACATTAATCTGGTTGATATTGTTTTTAATTATTTCTAATCTGATTTCTTCTGATTCAAATATTTCATCAATTATTTTTAATTTTTTCTTTTTTTCTTTTTCTTTAGCTATTCTGTATATTTTTTCCAAACTGCCGTGTTCTGAGTTAAATAAATGTTTATCTGGTTTTATATCTGATTTATCATTTTCAGTTCCACAGTTAGTGCAGAACTTGTCTTCTTCTCTTAATTTTGTTCCGCAGTTAGTGCAAAACTTATCTTCTTTTCTTATTTTAGTTCCACAGTTAGTGCAGAACTTATCTTCTTTTCTTATTTTACTTCCACAGTTAGTACAAAAATTGGCCATATTACACCATCTCAAAATAGCACAAAATTTCAGTTAAAAAACTTATTTATATATTGTGAGTCTGTCTGATAAATAATTTTTTCTAATGTGTTGTCTAGTAATTCAGATTAAAAAGAGTCCAAAACATAATGTCAACAAGTATCAGTATTAAAATAAACATTATGATGCAGGTAAGAAGGTTTATTCGATGAAATCAAAAAAACAATTTTCAGATGATGAAAATCTCAAATTTTTAATGCATTGGATTTTAATAATGCTGAATGTCATAACCAAAAAATAATTAGAAATCAGCAACATTGAATTTGGCAAAAAATCAAAGATTTTATAATTAGAACTCATCCTTGTTGCTTGTGAGTTAAAAATATTATATAGAATGACAATAGTTAGATGCCAAATCAATGAATTAATGCCCTACTTTTCCTTAGTCTGTTCTTCTATTTTATCTAATTTATCGTTTATTTTATTTATTTTTTTATTAAAATGATTTGTTAAAATTGTGGTAGTTAAAATAGCTGTACTTACGCTGGATATCAAATAACCTCCCCATGCTAAAAACAGTGAATTTAATTTGCTGGAAATTGTATGTCCTGAAATTGAATATCCATTGCTTGTAAATTGATTTGTAACCATAACAAGGGAATCCAGAGGATTGACGGATTCAAAATATTGTGTTATAAAAAAACTGAAGAATATTATTAAAAATAGCAACAGCACAGTTATTCCTAATCCATTTTTTTGGGCATGCTTTATGAATCCTTTGTAATAGTAGTATATAAAGTAAATAAGTATGGGAATGTGTATCAAATCAATTAATCCGATAAGTGATTTTCCAAATATGATAAATGTTTGTGAACCGAATGGTATTAACAAAAATATTAATATTTTATTTTTATAGGATGTTTTATCTAAAGTAATTGCAATAAACAGCGAAAGGGCAATATCAAATATTGAAAGATAAAAGTTGTCTGCTGTGTAAAAAATTAGTTTATACAAAATATCAATAAAGAGCAGTCCCATCATTACCAGGAAAAACATTTGTATTAATGTTTCTTTTTCCTCTTCTGGAAAGTATGTTTTGATATTATTTATTCGTCTGTTTGGACTGTTTTTGATTTTTTTATATAATAAGTCTCCAATTATTAATAAAATTAGAAAAATAACTACTTCTATTATAAAATATACTATTCCCAGTTCAACAGTTTCCACTTTTGAAACCCCCATAATAATTTTTAATTTAGTGTTATTAATAATTATCTTTTAAAAATACATGTATTTTGGAAGTATTGTGCGCCTCTTGTTGGATTAATTTCATGGATGAAAATTAAATTTTCTGATGCATCAAATGATTCTACATATGAAGTGGGATATATTTATCAGCATCGTCAATATCTGCCTATCCATAGGATTTAATTGTGGTTTCATCATAATTTCGTTTAAAATTGCTCTTGCACTGCCAATAAACGAATCTTTCGACTAATGATAATCATTTGGAGGTATTTGTTTCAGGAGATACAAATAGTGCATAATTGATAGGATTATGCAAATTATCTCATAAAATTAATTTCAAGCTTCTAAAATAAGTGGATTGAATTCAATTATTTTTTCTTTCTTTTTTTTTTAATTCAGTAATATCCTAATGGCGTGCCATTGCAAGGTTATGGGCAGTGTTTTTATTTATTCTAATTATGGATTAATATTAGTTTGTTCAGTATTAGCACTTATCATTTTTACTAAATAATAGTAATAATAATTTTTTGATAAATTATTTATTATATAATTTAAATATTATTCATTAGTCATAATGAATTCGAAGGTTTGATATAATGGATAAAAAAACAAAGGATATTTTCAGTGAATATTTGTCAGAGTTATGTCTGGATTTTGATGAAACAACTTTAATTACTCCAAATAGGAATGGAGAAAAAGAAAAAGGTATAATTGATAAATCAGAATATGAAATTAAAAAAGAGAATTTAGTAGGATTTGCCAAATCCAATTCAATTTCAATCAATGAGCTTTTATTGGCGAGTTTAACATTAACACTTACTAAATTTAATTTTTCAGATGAAACTTTAATTTTCAATCAAAATAATGTTCCATTTGCAAACAAATTTGAAAACAGACAAGTGCCAATTAGTGAATTTCTGGAAAATGTTCATGAGAATTATGTTAAAACGTTGGAATTCGATGAATACTTCGATAAAGATAATCTTCCTTTAAAACCTGAATTTTATTATGCATTTGATGATGATTTAAAATCTAATGCAGAATATTCCAATTATCTAAAAATTGTTGAAAATGATGAAACTGTTTGTTTATCCTTATTTTATAATAATGAATTATATACAAAAGATTTCATTGATTTATTCTTGTCAAGCCTTGAAAAAATAGTTGAAGAAATAGTTAATGCTAATATTGATAAAACAAATATCTGCGATATTGCTCTTGTCGGTGAAAATGAAAATGTTGTCTTCAGTGAAGTTGAAATGCCTCTGATTCACAAGCACTTTGAAAAGCAAGTAATTGAGAAAGGTGATGAAATTGCTCTTGTTGCAACTGATGCCACATTGACTTACAAGCAATTGGATGAAAAAGCAAATGTTATTGCAAATGCTTTAATTAAAAAAGGAGTTAAACCGAAAAGCAATGTTTTAGTAATGCTTTCAAGGGACAGTAATTTGATTGCTTCTATTTTGGGTATCATTAAAGCCGGCTGCGCATTCATTCCGATTGATCCGGAATATCCTCAGGAGAGAATAAACTATATTTATGAAAACAGTCAGGCGGATTATATTATTGCCAATGAATCCGGAGAAAAATCTTTAGACATTGAAGAACTGCTTAAAGAGGGCAATTCAGAAAATCCTAACGTTAATGTTGATTCTGATGATTTGGCATATATGATTTACACTTCCGGTTCAACAGGTAATCCTAAAGGTGTGATGATTAGCCATGAAAACATTTGCAATCAGGTCCAAAACCCTAAATCCACTTATGACAGTTTGCTTTGTATCACAACTATCTCTTTTGACGTGTCTGTTGACGACATATTGACATCTCTTTCAAATGGATTAAAGTTGATACTTGCTGATGATTCTCAAATCAAAAATATTCCTGCTTTAATCAAGTTAATTGATGTAAATAAACCTGAAGTTTTAGATTGTACTCCTTCAAGACTCGCTTCTTATCTTGAGGTAAAAGACTTCTGCAATGTTATATCTTGCTTAAAATGTATTTTCATTGGAGGAGAGAAATTTTCAGCAAAAGTTTATGAAGATTTAAGAAAATACAGTGATGCAGTTGTCTATAACAGTTACGGTCCAACAGAAACAACAATCACCTCAAACAACAAAGAGGTCACAGATGTAAACGATTTGACTGTAGGTCTTCCTTTAACTAATTATGTCACTGATGTTCGTGATATTGATGGAAAATTGGTTCCTAATGGTGTAATGGGTGAATTATACATTGGAGGTACTAGTGTAGGTAAAGGATATTATGGCATGCCTGAAAAAACCGAAGAAGTGTTCCTGACTATCAATGACATTCCATATTACAGAAGCGGGGACTATGCTATTGAACTTCCAAATGGTGAAATCGACATTAAAGGAAGAATTGACAACCAAATAAAATTAAGAGGATTGAGAATTGAAATAGGCGAAATTGAAACCAATATTTCTCAATATCCAAATATAAGACAGGCTGTTGTTGTAATTAAAGAGATTAACGATAATGAACATTTATGTGCTTATTACACTGCCGATGAAGAAATTGATAGAAATGATTTAAAAGAGTTTTTAAAAGATCGTCTTACTCGTTATATGGTTCCGACTGTGTTCATGCAGCTAGATGAAATGCCGCAAACACCAAACGGTAAGACAGACTTGAAACAACTGCCAGTGCCACAACTTAGATTGTCTTTCACACTCCCAGAAACTGAAACTGAAATAATGTTGCATGAAATTGCTTCATCCATCAGCAAAACAAAGGAATTTGGTACTACTGATGATTTGTATGCTGTCGGATTTACTTCATTGTCACTGATGAAATTAAATGCAAGAATTTATGAGGAAATGGGTGTTAATTTAGATATTATTTCATTATTGAATGATCCTACAATTAAAAATATTGCAAATGAAATAGAAAACAATGATATTCTAGATTTGAATAGTGTAATGGAATCAGCTAAGGATATGGTTTATTATCCATTGACAGAAAATCAAATGGGAATCTATTATGAGTGCATTCAAAGTGGAAATGTTGCACAATATAATCTCCCGTCTATCATAAGATTTGGCAGTGAAATTGATGCGGATAGATTACATGATGCTATCATTAAGACAATTGAAGCATATCCTTATCTTAAAACCAGAATTGTTGCACAAAAAGGTAAAGTGATGCTGAAACGTGATGATTCAATAGATATTGATGACATTCCAATTGTTGATGTTGAAAATATTTCAGATAGTGAAATTGAAAAAGAAAATCTTAAACTGTTTGATTTGCATAATGACCAGTTATTCAGATTTAAAATCTATAAAACTCCTAGTGAAACAATTTTATTCTCAGATATCCACCATATAATTTCTGATGGGGAATCATTGGATAAATTGTTTACAAATATTTCCAATGCATATCAGGGAATTGAAATTGAAAAAGAAACAATCAACGGTTACATTAACAGTATAATTGAAAGTGAGAATGAAAACAGTGAAAAATATAAATTATCCAGAGAATTCTTCCATGATAAATTAACTCAAGAAGTTGATTCGACTGTACTGACTCCTAATTTGAATGGTAATGTTGAAGAAGGAATTTTAAAATCAATTTCCAAAAATATCGACCCTGAATTGGTTAATAAGTTTTGCAGTGAAAACAGGATAACTCCTAATGTCTTATTCATGGCAGTAACCATGCTGAACTTGAATAAGTATACATTCAATGACAAAACATTGATTACAACTATTTTCAATGGAAGATCAAACTCATCCTACCTCAACACACAGGCATTGCTAGTAAAAACACTCCCAATTGTCTCAATCAATGATGATAGGACATTATCATTTAAAGAATATTTAAATTCAGTCAATGATATCTGGATGGAAACCATTAATCATTCAGATTATTCTTATACTAAGATTTCTGAAGAGTTTGGATTGAAACCAGAGTTTTTCTATGCATACAATAATCTTGACGCTGAAGAAATTGAGATTAATGGTAAAACTTATAAAGTCAAATATTTGAATTCACTTGAAGTTAACTATAAAATATCTTTTGATGTTAATGAAACCAAAGATAATATTGAATTGTTTATCCAGTATAATGACCAGTTGTACAGTGATGATTACATTGACACCTTCTTAAATTGCATAATTGATGTAATAAATCAATTAACTGAGGAGGATATTGAAAAATTAAGCATTGGTGAAATAGAATTGGGTGAAAGTAAAGAGACACCTATATTCACACCTGTCGATATGCCGATTTTACATAAACGCTTTGAAAAACAAGTTGCCAGCAAAGGTGATGAAACTGCTCTTGTTGCAACTGATGCCACATTGACTTACAAGCAATTGGATGAAAAAGCAAATGTTATTGCAAATGCTTTAATAGATAAAGGAGTCAAACCGAAAAGCAATGTTTTGGTAATGCTTTCAAGGGACAGTAATTTGATTGCTTCCATTTTAGGTATCCTTAAAGCGGGTTGCGCATTCATTCCGATTGATCCAGAATATCCTCAGGAGAGAATAAATTATATTTATGAAAACAGTAATGCAGATTATATTATTGCCAATGAATCTGGAGAAAATTCTTTAGACATTGAAGAACTCCTTAAAGAAGGCAATTCAGAAAGTCCTGATGTTAATGTTGATTCTGATGATTTGGCATATATGATTTATACTTCAGGATCCACAGGTAACCCTAAAGGTGTAATGATTTGTCATAAAAACATCTGTAATCAGGCTCAAAATCCTAAATCCACTTATGACAGTTTGCTTTGTATTACAACTATCTCTTTTGACGTGTCTGTTGATGACATATTGACCTCTCTTTCAAATGGGTTGAAATTGATATTGGCTGATGACGTTCAAATCAAAAATGTTCCTGAGCTTATCAAATTGATTGATAAGAATAAACCTGAAGTTTTAGAAATTACTCCTTCAAGACTTGCTTCTTATCTTGAGGTAAAAGACTTCTGTAATGTTATATCATGCTTAAAGAGTATTTTCCTTGGTGGAGAGCAGTTTTCAGCTAAAGTTTATGAAGATTTAAGAAAATACTGTGATGCAGTTATTTATAACAGTTATGGTCCAACTGAAACAACAATCACCTCAAACAACAAAGAAGTCACTGATATGCATGATTTGACTGTTGGTCCTCCTTTAACCAATTATGTTACTGATGTTCGTGACATTGATGGCAAATTGCTTCCTAATGGTGTAATGGGCGAATTATATATTGGTGGTACTGGTGTAGGTAAAGGATACTATAACATGCCGGAAAAAACTGCAGAGGTTTTCCTGACTATCAATGACATTCCATATTACAGAAGTGGGGACTATGCTATTGAACTTCCGAATGGTGAAATAGATATTAAAGGAAGAATAGACAATCAGATTAAACTCAGAGGATTAAGGATTGAAATAGGTGAAATTGAAACCAATATTGGCCAATATCCAGATATAATGCAGGCTGTTGTTGTAATTAAAGAAATTAACAATGCGGATCATTTATGTGCATATTACACAGCTAATGGTGAAATTGACACTGATGACTTAAAAGAGTTTTTAAAAGACAGACTTACTAATTATATGGTTCCGACAGTATTCATGCAGCTTGATGAAATGCCTCAAACACCAAACGGCAAGACAGACTTGAAACAACTGCCTGAACCTCAACTTAAATTGGCTTTGGTGATGCCTGAAACTGAAACAGAAGAAAAATTATATGATATTGTTTCATCCATTGCAGATGTTGATGAATTTGGTGTTACAGATGACTTATACGCTATTGGTTTTACTTCATTGTCCTTAATGAAATTAAATTCCAGAAATTAAATTCCATAATCTATGAGAAAATGGGTGCGAATTTAGACGTTTCCATATTGTTCAATGAGCCAACAGTTAAAAACTTTGCAATAGAAATTGACAATTCATCTGAAAAAGAGGCTGGTCTTCAAGAGCTTATTGAATCAGCTAAAGGCATGGAGTATTATCCGTTGACTGAAAATCAATTGGGTATTTACTATGAATGTAAGCAAAATCCGGATGTGATTAAGTATACCATGCCTACAACAGTAAAATTTGGCAATGATGTTGATGCAAATAAACTTAAACAAGCAATTCTTGATACTATTGAAGCACATCCATATCTTAAAACAAGATTTGTAAATCATGATGGTGAATTAAAACAGAAAAGATGCGATGATGCGGCAATCGATGATATTGAAATTGTTAAAGTCGATAGCATTAGCGATGAAGACATTGTTAGAAATGACGTTGGTCCAATCTCTATAGAGGATAATCAATTGTTCAAATTCAAAATATATGAAACCCCTGATGAAGTTGTATTATTCTCAGATTTCCACCATATAATTACTGATGGGGTATCGCAAAACAATTTATTTAGAGATATAGCAGATATCTATGAAAATAGGGATTTGTCTGAAGAAATAATCGATGGTTATGTTTACAGTATTCTGGAAAAAGATGCTGAAAATAGTGAAATATATCAATCAGCAGAGGCATTTTTCGATGATAAATTAACTCAGGGAATAGAATCCACTGTTTTAACTCCAGATCTTAATGGAAATCCTGATGAAGGTAAAACAAAAAATGTTTCATATACTTTTGATTCAGAATTAATTGATGAGTTTTGTAATGATAATTTCATAAGTAAAAATGCTTTGTTTATCGCAACCACAATTTTAAATCTAAACAAATTCACATTTAGTGACAAAACATTAATAACAACAATATTCAACGGAAGGTCAAGTCCAAGTTATTTCAATACTCAAGGATTTTTGGTAAAAACTGTTCCGTTTATAATCAATAATGAAAACAGGCAGGTGTCAGTCAGAGATTTCATTAAATCTATTGACCAAACTTGGAAAGAAACCTTAAGAAATACTGCATATCCATATATTAAAATTGCTGAGAAATATCAGTTAAAACCTGAATTCTTCTACAATTATCATGAATTCCTGGAATCAGATGAAATTATAATAAACAATAAAGAGTACATTCCACAGGAATTAGCAGGGTTTGATATGGTTACAGTTGAATCTAAAATTAATTTGGCTATTTATGATAATGGTGATGAGTTTAATGTTATCATGGAATATAATGACCAGTTATACAGTGAAAATTATGTTAGGACATTCATACAATCCATGATGAACATTTTAGCCCAATTCCTTGAAAATGATATTGACAGTTGCAGAATATGTGATGTTAAATTAAAAGATGATGTTGAATCACATGAATTTGTTGATGTGGAAATTCCATTTATCCATAAACGCTTTGAAAAACAAGTCGATGAATCTCCGGAAAACATTGCATTGGTTGCATGTGATGCTTCATTGACATATGGTGAACTTAACCAAAAGGCAAATCGTGTTGCTAATGCCCTTATAAACAGAGGAATCAAAGCTAACAGTAATGTGTTAGTAATGCTTCCTAGGGACAGCAAGCTTATTTCAGCTATTTTAGGTGTTTTAAAAGCAGGATGTGCATTTATACCTATTGATATTAACTACCCTAAAGGCAGGATTGATTATATTTTTGAAAACAGTCAGGCAGATTATTTAATATCTGATGGAAGGATTGAAAATTCAATCGATGTTAATGAATTGCTTGAAGAGGAGAATACTTCAAATCCTCAAGTGGAAATTAATCCGAATGATTTGGCTTATATGATTTACACTTCAGGTTCTACAGGCAATCCTAAAGGAGTAATGACCAGTCATATGAATATTACAAATCTGTTCTCAAA
Source organism: uncultured Methanobrevibacter sp. (assembly GCF_902764455.1). Lineage (NCBI taxonomy): Archaea > Methanobacteriati > Methanobacteriota > Methanobacteria > Methanobacteriales > Methanobacteriaceae > Methanobrevibacter > uncultured Methanobrevibacter sp. The sequence goes on along the minus strand of NZ_CACWVY010000042.1, from coordinate 22,193 downwards.
AAGTGAGGATAGTGTAATTTATAATGCATATTCAAAAATGAAAAAGACACTTGCTCTTTCAACAGTATCTTTTGATGCATTTTTACTTGATTTCATGCCATTAACCTTTGGTTTGGAAATGGTGCTGGCTAACGATAGTGAAATTAAAAATATTAAGGAATTGGCGGAGTTAGTTGAAAGAGAAAAACCTGATTCACTTACATTTTCCGCACCATCAAGATTCAAACAATATTTGGAATATGAGGAATTCTCCAAACAAGTACCTAACTTCAAGTATATTGCTGTTGGTGGAGAAATGGTGCCTCAAGACTTAATTTCTCTACTTTTAGAGTATCCTGATTTAGAAGTGTATAATATTTACGGTCCAACTGAAACAACAGTAACATGTAATGCTAAAAAACTTACTGATGCTGAAAATATAACTGTTGGAAAAGCTCTGCACAATTGTATAACTGAAGTTAGGGATATTGACGGTAAATTGGTGCCTTGTTGTGTAATGGGTGAATTATACATTGGAGGTAAAGGCGTATCCAGAGGATATTATAATATGGAAGAAAAAACCAAAGAGGTATTCTTGTCTATTAATGATATTCCATATTATAGAAGTGGAGACTATGCAATTGAACTTCCAAATGGCGAATTGGTAATAAAAGGAAGAATTGACAACCAAATTAAATTAAGGGGATTGAGAATTGAACTTGGTGAAATTGAATCCAATATTGCCAGATTCCCAGGTATTAGGCAGATTGTTGTTATAATTGAGAAAATCAATAATGTTGAACATTTATGTGCTTATTTCACAGCCGATGAAGAAATAGATATAAATCTCTTGAAAAGGTATTTGGGAAATAAATTAACTGAATATATGGTTCCAACTGTATTTATGCAGCTTGATGAGATGCCAATATCTCCAAATGGTAAAACAGATATTAAAAGACTTCCAAAACCAAAATTAAATCTGGATTATGTTGAAGCTGAAGGTGAAACTGAAGAAAAATTAGTTGAACTTGTTGCATCTATTGCCAATACAAATAAATTCGGTACAACAGATGATTTATATGAATTAGGTTTCTCTTCTTTAACATTAATGAAATTAAACTCATTGATTTTCAATGAAATGAATGTTAATATTGATGTAACATCATTGTTCACAAATCCAACAATCAAATCTCTTGCAGATAAAATTGACAATAATATAGAATCTGAAATAGATGTGGATGAAATTATTGAGACTGCAAAAGATATGGAATATTTCCCATTGACTTCAAACCAAATGGGGATTTACTATGAGTGTATGCAAACTGAAAAAATCAAATACACTATGCCTTTTGCATTAAGGTTTGAAAGTAGCATTGATCCTAATAAACTTAAAGATGCGGTTATTAAAACTGTTGATGCGCATCCATATCTTAAAACAAGAATTATTAATACAGATGATGGAAAAATATTCCAAAAAAGATGCGATGATGCTGAAATTGAAGAAATAGAAATTGTTGAAATAGATTCCATTAGCAATGAAGAAATAATGGAGAGAGACATAAAACCAATTCCATTAGACAATAATCAATTATTTAGATTTAAAATCTATAAAACACCAGCAGAAACTATATTATTCGTTGATTTCCATCATATCATTACTGATGGGGTATCTCAAGGTATTTTCTTCAATGATTTGGCCAAAGCATATAAAGGTGAAGAAATAGAATCTGAAAAGATTAACGGATTTGAATACAGCCTGATTGAAGAGAAAACCTCTGTTAGTGAGATTTCTGAGAAATTCTTCAAAAAACAATTTAGCCAAGACATTGAATCAACAGTTTTAACTCCAAATATTAATGGTAATCCTGATATTGGAAATATTAAACTTGTTTCAGATCAAATGGGCTCTACTTTTGTCAGGCACTTCTGTAAAGATCATTCAATAAGTTCAAACGTTTTATTTATGGCGGCTACACTTCTAAGTCTTAATAAGTTTACATTTAGTGGTAAGTCATTAATTACAACAATATTCAACGGTAGGGCAAATTCCAATTACTCCAATACACAGGGAATGCTGGTTAAGACATTGCCTGTTATTGTAAACGGTGAAAATCGTGACATGATGGTTGAAGATTACATAAAAATTGTTGATAAAGCATGGAAAGATGCATTAGTTCATAGCGATTATCCATACACAAAACTTTCAGAAGAGTATCAATTAAAACCGGAATTCTTCTATGCATTCCATGAATCATTAAAGAATGACATTGAACTTAATGGTAGGTCTTATGAAGCAATTGACCTTGATGGTACTGTTTCAACTGATTATAAAATAAACATGGATATTTATGATGATGGGGAACTTATTACCCTGTATCTGGAATATAATGATCAAATCTATACTGAAGAGTATGTTAATCTGTTCGTGCGTTCAATTAAATATATATTATTCCAATTCTTTGTAAATGATATGGATAAGCTAAAAATAAATGACATTGAATTGGTTGAAGGGGAAATTCCAGAATTTGAAGAAATTGATACTCCGATTTTACATAAACGCTTTGAGAAACAGGTTGTTGAAAAAGCAAAAGATGTGGCATTGGTTGCAAGTGATGCTACTTTAACTTATGCTGAGCTGAATGAGAAAAGTAATAGGATTGCAAATGCATTAATCAGGCGTGGAGTAAAACCTAAAAGCAATGTCCTTATAATGCTTAAAAGGGACAGTAATTTAATCACCTCTATTTTAGGTGTCCTGAAAGCGGGCTGCGCATATGTTCCTGCATATGTTCCTATTGATCCGGAATATCCTCAGGAAAGAATCAACTACATTTATGAAAACAGTCAGGCGGATTACATCATAAGCTATGAGACTTCTGATAATTCCATAAATGTCAATGAACTTCTTGAAGAGGAAAATACTGTCAATCCGAATGTTGATGTTCGTCCTGATGATTTGGCATATATGATTTATACTTCAGGATCCACTGGTAATCCTAAAGGTGTGATGATTAGTCATAAAAACATCTGTAATCAGGCTCAAAACCCTAAATCCACTTATGATAGTTTGCTTTGTATTACAACTATCTCTTTTGACGTGTCTGTTGATGACATATTGACCTCTCTTTCAAATGGGTTAAAATTGATATTGGCTGATGATGTTCAAATCAGAAATGTTCCTGAGCTTATTAAATTAATTGATGAAAATAAACCTGAAGTTTTAGAAATTACTCCTTCAAGAATCGGATCTTATCTGGAATTAGAGGAATTCTGTAATGTAATTTCTTGTTTAAAATGTATTTTCCTTGGTGGTGAGCAATTTTCAGCTAAAGTTTATGAAGATTTAAGAAAATACAGTGATGCAGTTGTCTATAACAGTTATGGTCCAACTGAAACAACAATTACCTCAAACAACAAAGAGGTCACTGATGTAAACAATTTAACTGTAGGCCCTCCTTTAACCAATTATGTCACTGAAGTTCGTGATATTGATGGAAAATTGGTCCCTAATGGAGTAATGGGTGAATTATACATAGGCGGTATGAGTGTTGGAAAAGGATATTACAACATGCCTGAAAAAACCAAAGAATCCTTCTTAACTATCAATGACATTCCATATTACAAGAGTGGAGATTATGCTATTGAACTTCCGAATGGTGAAATCGACATTAAAGGAAGAATAGACAATCAGATAAAATTAAGAGGTTTAAGAATAGAAATTGGTGAAATCGAAACTAATATTGGTCAATATCCAGATATAAGGCAGGCTGTTGTTGTAATTAGAGAGATTAACAATGTTGATCATTTATGTGCATATTACACTGCTAATTGCGAAATTGATAGTAATGATTTAAAAGAGTTTTTAAAAGACCGTCTTACTAATTATATGATTCCGACTGTGTTCATGCAGCTTGATGAAATGCCTCAAACACCAAATGGAAAAACTGATACTAAAAAACTTCCTGAACCAAAATTGGATTTGAATTATGTGGCGCCAAAAACAAAACTTGAACAGGAAATTTGTGCAATATTTTCATCTATATTGAATATAGAAACTGTTGGTGCAGAGGATAATTTCTTTGAAATTGGAGGAACCTCACTTATCGCATCAAAATTAATCATTGAACTGCTTAATCAAGGATATACTGTAAGATATGATGATATTTTCAAGAAGAAAACTCCTAAAGCACTAGCGAAACTATTGTCTGGAGAAAGTGATTCCGAAGAGGAGTTGAATATAGAAGAGGACATCATCAAAAACTACAATTATGATGAAATCAATAAACTTCTCGAAGAAAATACCTTAGAAAACTTCTTTAATGGTGAAAACCTAGAATTGGGCAATGTCCTATTGACTGGGGCTACAGGATTTTTAGGAATCCATATCCTATATGAATTCATCAAAAATGAGAAAGGAAAAATCTATTGTATGTTAAGGAAAGGCAAATTTGATTCCTGTGAAGACCGGTTAATTGATTTGATGAATTATTACTTTGATGAAGATTTCACTGATTTAATCGGATCACGTATCATCTTAATCGAAGGGGACATAACTGAAATTGATGACTTTAAAAAACTTGAGAATGAACCGATTGATACAATAATAAATTCAGCGGCACTTGTAAAACATTATACTGCTGATGATTATATATTTAGGGTAAATGTCGATGGTGTAATCAATGGACTTAAATTTGCTCAAACAAGGAATAATATAAAATATGTGCAAATATCCACAATTAGTGTTCTTTCATCATACTCTTTAAATGAAGAGGAATATCCAAATCAGGAATATTGTGAAAGAACATTATATTACGGACAGGATTTGGAAAATAAATATGTATGCAGTAAATTTTTAGCTGAAAGGTCAGTTTTACAAGCGGCGACTAAAGGACTTCCAGTAAAAATAATTAGGGTAGGAAACTTGATGAGCCGTTACTCCGATGGTATGTTCCAGAAAAACTATGATACAAATGCATTTTTAAATAACATAAAGACCATTAAAAAACTAGGGGCAATGAATCCTACAATGGCTAATGAAAAGGTTGACATGAGTCAAATCGATTATGTTGCAAAAGCAGTACTTGCATTGTCTAAGACTCCAGAGAAATCCACAGTATTCCATTGTATGAATAATCATTATATTTCCCATAGGGATATTATCGATGCATTAAATATATTCGGTTATGGAATTTCTGAAGTTGGTTTCGAAATATTTAAAGAGATTTATAAACATAACATTAATGAGAAGATACAAGGCATTATCACTGCTGATTTTTCAATTGATGACTTTGATGAAGAAGATGATTTCGAGGAAAATGTAGAAATTGAACAAACTGTTGATATTCTTCAATCATTAGGATTTGATTGGCCTAAACCTGATAAATTGTATCTTAAACGATTATTTGAATATTTAAATAAATTTGATTATTTTGAATAAAGGTGAATAGCATGTCAAATGAAATTATAACTCATAAATTCAGGGAGTTGTTGTTGCCGTCATTACTTATAGCAATGGCTTTAAACATAGCTTCAGTTGTTGATGCAAGTTTTGTATCAACATTCATCGGACACAATGCTCAAGCGGCTTTACAGGTTTTAGAACCTTTGGTATTGTTAATTACAATATTTGAATGGTTATTTGGATTAGGAGGTCAAATTTTAGCTTTAAATAAAAAGGCGGAATTTGATGAGGATGGAAGTAATCATTATTTCACAACTGCAATGCTTGCAACAATAGTTCTGTCAATTTTGATTTTATTGGTATGCTTTTTATTTAAAGATCCATTAATTAATATATTGCATCCGCCTGAAGGAGCACTACCTTACGTAAACGCATATGGTGTATTTTTATTCCTTTGTTTCCCAATTGCGACTATATTAGGAGTTTTATGTCAGTTTATTCGTGTTGATGGGCAACCAAATTTTGCTTCAGGAGTAATTATTCTAGTAAATATCATCAATATAATTTTAGATTATGTCTTCCTTGGTGTTCTTCATACAGGCATTGAAGGAGCATCACTTGCAATGTTGATAGGTTACATAGTTGGAATATTGTGTACTTTAAAATATCATTTTGATTCAAAAAGAACTTTCAGATTCATTTTATCCAAATTGAAATTCAAAACTTGGATAACTTCAACAATTGAAATAATTAAAATAGGCCTTCCGGGCGCAAGTATGGGTTTTTTTAATGTATTATTGATTTATGTCATGAATTTAATTGTTGGTGGAATTTTAGGAGAATTAGGTTTGGACATATTCAATGTATGTGTGTCTGCATTGTTGATAATAAGTATTTTAATCATGGGATTTGCAGAAACATTATCTTCCATTGTTCCTATTTATTATGCGCAAAATGATTTTTATAACCTGCATCATATTGTGCGAAATTCACTTATAATTACATTATCCTGTGCACTGATATTCACGGTATTTCTGTTAGTATATCCTGATGGATTATTAATGTTTTTCAAACTTCACCAAATGCCTAATGATTCATTAGTAGAAAATGCGATTAGGATATACTCGTTTGCATTCATACCTATGACATTTTCAACTATGTTGTTGTTTTATTATGAAGGAATTGAAAGAACTGTGGAATCCGGAATCATTACAATCATTTCAGAATTTCTAGGACCGTTAATGTTTACATACCTATTATATCCTTACATTGGCATCACAAGTGTTTGGTTATCTTTTCCGTTAGGTTTTGTTCTAGCGATAGTTGCTGTTGTCATTTATGTAAAAATAGTTGAAAGAAAGGATAACGAATATTCTGGTCTGTTTTTCATTAGAGAGGGATTAATAGAAAAAACTAGAAATTACACTTTAGAAAGCAAAAATGATGATGCGAAATCTGAAATGTTCAATCATCTAGAGAGTTTGAATGCGGATAGTTCATCTATTGAAACATTGGATAAGATAATAAACACTATTTTCGATTCAAACAATGGAAAAGTGCATGTGGAAATATTGCTGATTGATTATGATGATAAAATTAGCATCAATATGAAGGATGAAGGAAAAAGGGAAGTATTAAAAGATATTGAAAAATCATTTTCACAAGATAACGTCAAAGTTAGCGAAGTATTGGGATTTAATAATGTAGAGTATGTAATCAATATGTGATAACTACTTTATATTTCCCATATTTTTTTGATGTGTTTAAATATTTCATCAGTTTTTTAATGCCTTTTGGTGTTAATTTTACTTTTTTTTCTTTTGTTTTCATGATTATATTTTCTTTGAATTGAAATTTAATTCAACACAGGTAAATTTGTGATATATTGAAGAATTAATTATAACTGCATTAATTTCAATAAAAATACAATGGAGAGAATTCCGTAAAATATTCAAGATGAAATTAAATTCAGAATATTTTTCTATTTTGAATATGAAAACCGGTTTAAAGTTTTATATCTCTAATGTATCGTGCAGGAACTCCTCCGACGATTGTATTTTTTGCAACATCTTTTGTGACAACCGCTCCAGCAGCAATAATTGCTCCCTCACCAATAGTTACGCCGGGAATTACAGTAACGTTGGAACCAATCCAAACATCATTGCCTATGATGATAGGCGATGGGATTAAATTACCTCTCATTTTAGGATTTTCATTATGATTTAAAGTAGCCAGAACAACATTATGACCAATTAAAACGTTATCGCCTATGTAGATTCCTCCCTGATCCTGGAATCGGCATCCTGAATTGATGAAAACATTTTTTCCAAGGTGAATGTTTTTTCCAAAATCAGTTGTGAACGGCGGAAAAACCCTGAAATCATCACTGACTTCAGTATCTATTAGTTTGGAAAACAGCTGTCTAATTTCATCAAGATCATGATATTCATAATTAAGTTTACAGGTGATTTTTTGCGCTTCCTGAGAATAATAGTTACATGCTTCAGCAGCATCTTCATCCATTTCCAATTCTGTTCCTTCATTAAAAATCTTTAAAAGTTCATCTAATTTTAACATAAATAACTGTATATTAAAAGCAGTATATTAATTCTGTTGGGGGCATTAGCAAATCCAAAAGATTATCTTTTTAACTCTGGTGAGTAGATATTTGATTTTTACATGAAATTAGTTTAGATATATGGACAAATATGCAAATAAAGGTACAATTTTGGTAGTATTATGTAAACAGCAACAAGAAGTCATTCAAAAGTTGTTTGTATTGAATTATTATTTTAACTAGACAATATTACTTTTATTTCAAACAAAAACTATATAAATTCGCTAATTTAATATATATTTAGTGAATTAGTATTTAATTAGAAATTAACTTTAAATACATTTATTCTAGCATTTGAATATTTGCATAGTCCCGTAGGGTAGCGGCAATCCTTTTGGGCCCTGGACCCAAAGACAGCGGTTCGACTCCGCTCGGGACTACTTAATTTTAAAAAAAGTATTAAGAATATGATATTTGTTTATCATATTCTTTTCAAGAATTTTCCACATTTTTAAGCCCTGTTGTTGTCGTCAAAGACGATTATTCTGTAGGGCAGTACATTATTTTCTTAAAGAACCATGCATGCTTCATAATCTCATAATATACCTCATCATCAGTTAAATTAGTTTTAGACCATCCTTTTCCTGATTTATACCAATCTGGACTATGGTCGATAGCGATGTTGTGTGCGCGTGCAATGATTAATGCAACTTGTTTCCAGGTATAATGGGTGCAGTCTGTATTTTTTAAAACATAGTACATGAAACCATAGTGGGTCCAGTCGATGTTTTCACGGAAAACTTTAGCAAAATGAAATATGTCTTTTTCCATTTTGGTAAATTCTATTTTCGGACCGTTGGAAGGTAATTTTGGACCGTTGATTTTAATGCCGTTTCCTTTTTTTGGACCGGTAATGTTTAGTTCGGCAGTTTTTTCCACTGGTTTAACATCATTTACTGTTACATTATCCCCATTAATGGCGGTGTTTTAGTTATTGGTTATGGTATTGTTGTCCTCTTGTACTGAATTATCGTTCAAATGATTTTCATTTGTTTCATTGGTATCAACACTTATGTGTTGTTAATCGATAGTTTGTATTGAAGCGTCTGTCATTGTTCCATTGTCGCTTGCAGATACACTTGCAATGCCTATGGATACAATTGTTAAAAAGAATAGTACAAATATTGTTTTTTTCATATTTAACCTCTCCTATTAATTCATTTAGTATAATTGAATAATATCTACTGTTTAATATGTAAATGGGACATATATAAATGTTTTCGAATGTAAGTGCTTACTATCATCTTAAAATGTAAAAATAACCATGTAAATAAGTTCAAATAAAAAAATAAGCTTTTTTTTAAATATTTGGGTTGGATAAAGTAGAGTTTCTCAACAAAAATGAAACAGTTAAATTCATGAGGATATTATAAATGTAAAATATTAGGGGATTATATGAAAACTCATGTGATAGTTGTATAACTTTTGTTCTCTTAACACTACTTTTTTTAGAATCTATTGTTATTAGATATTTTCATCTATAATTGGAGCTGGTGAAAATACAAATCTTGAGCATGTACTATAATCACAGCCACAACTTGAACCAAATAATGACACAAATGTAACTACTTGAGCATTATTGGAAAAGTTGTATGATAAGATGCTTAAATTATTATAAACTTGATGACAAGCAATTATTGTTATGTGAATAGTATTGAAAATTCCTACTACTTTTTATTTCACTACTGAAAATAGTGTTTTTTAATTTTGTTCGTATAGTGTCGAACAAATTTCACTAAAAGTAGTAGATAATTTAAAGTGCGTTATGCCAACTCAACATGAAGCTAGTTAAAAAGAACCAAAAGTTGCATAATTCGATGTTGTAAAAGAGGTTAGTGGACTAGTTATATTGACATGAAAACTAGGTCACTGTAATTATTTTTTATTTTTAGATTTAATTTTCACTGTAAACTATATATTTGATGTTTTTATCACGACAATTTTACAAAGTAACTTCAACAAACTTTAAATTGGATATTAAAGAATATATGTGTAGTTAAAAGGCCTTCAATAAAAATGGGGGTGAATAGATATGATGTTCATTATTTTTAACAGGTATTTATTTGCTAATTGTAATGGTTTTTCCTACAACTGTTATGGTGTTCCATCATTTCATCTTCTGGAGGTGAGAACATGGAGTTAATTCTCTTCACAATTGGAACTTATAGTTTTAATCTTATTTCAATAATTAAAGCTATTTGGTATTTCAATAATATTTGAAGATAATTCTCTTAGTTTCACCTCTATTTTAGGCGATTAGATATAAATCAAAAATTATCAATGATGGTCATTTGAAAATTATGTTATATTTTCGTGAAGGCTTTTTCCCTTGAGATGCCCACTATTTAATCGTCAATTTTAAAAAATAATTAAGTTTATATATAACATTCCATAAATTATTACACAAGAGAGTTACTTTTAGTAATCCTCTATGAGATGAAATGGATTTAATGTCTGTGGGAATATTGTGGAGTTTTCTCTGCAATAAGACATTAAATTGAACTATTTTTTTAATATAATCATGATTTTAATATTGTTATGTAAACGCTAACATGAAGCTACTCTAAAAGTTATCTGGTATTGAAATATTATTCTAACTTGCTGATTTCGTTTTTATTTCTAAAAATTATGTAAAATTCACTAATTTTGTTGAAATTAGTATTTAATTAAGAATTGACTTAAAACACATTTATTCAAATATTTTAAATAATTATTCATGAAAAGAAAAAGTAGCTATTAATTATATATAACTTAAAAATTAAATCATTAATTAATTAAAATTATTTTGGAGAGTTGTTATATGAAAACTCATGTGATAGTTGTATAACTTTTGTTCTCTCTACACTACTTTTTTTTAGAATTCATGATAATTAAATATTCATCTAAATGGGAGAAACTGGAGCTAGTGGAAATACAAATCCTGAACATCTACTATAATCACTGACATAACCTGAACCAACTAATGATACAAGTTAACTACTTGAGTATTATTGGAAAAGTTGAGGGTAAGATGCTGAAATTATTTATAAACAATTGATGACAAGCAATTATTGGTATGCCAACAGCAACATGAAGCTGGTCAAAAGGGACCAGAAGTTACATAATCCAAATTCGCCTCTGCTGATTGGGGATGTTAAATGGGGCGATGTTGTAAATGAAGTTAATGAACCATGCTATATTGATGCTCAAACTAGATTGATGTAGTTTTTAGTTAGACCTTTGATATTTGATGTTCATAGAATGCATTTGAAAATCAATTTTACAGAATTGTGGTGTTCTTGCTGTATTATGTAAAAATTCCATCCAAAAATTTAATCGTTGGGAAATCAAATATACTTATGTTCATGTTTAAAAGAGCATGTAAAAATATTTTTTAAAATTAGGAGGATTAATAAATATGAATGAAAAGGCTAACGAGAGTTCTTGGTTTCCGTTAATAGTTGTGGCTTGTGCTTCCTTTATTATAGTGTTGGACTCTTTCTTCATGAATGTTAGCATTTCTCGAATTGTTGTTGATTTGAATGCTGATGTTAGTACTATTCAAATGATTGTGTCGTTTTGTACTCTTATCACTGCTGCGTTGATACTGTTCAGTACCAAACTTCAGGACATAGTTGGTAAAAAGAAACTGTTTGTAATTGGTGCTGCACTTTTTGGTATAGGAATATTTGCTGCAGTATTAAGTTCAAGTGTTACAATGTTTTTTGTCGGATGGGCAGCGATTAAAGGTGTTGCTGCGGCATTAATGCTGCCTGCCATAGTTTCAATAATAAGCGGAATATATTCCGGCAGAAAGCGTACAATTGCTTTGGCAACTCTCGGGGTAATGGCAGGACTTGCAGATATTTTAGCTCCGCTCCTTGGTGGGCTTATTACAACTTTTTTCAGCTGGAGATACACTTTCGCATTTGAATTAATATTCATTTTATTTATTTTAGTAATGCAAAATAAAATACCTGATTTTAAGCCTACTGAATCTAAAAGCGATCTTGATATTATTGGTGCTATACTTTCCGGTATATGTCTTCTTTTGCTTGTGCTTGGTATTTTGACTCTGACTAAGGATGTTGCTACCAGCATAATTGAGATAATTTTGGGATTGATAGTCTTAGCAATCTTTATATGGTTTGAACTCAAAAGAAAAAGGTCAGGCAAGGTGCCATTGCTTGATGTTGAATTATTTAGAGACAAAAATTTGCGTATAGGTACATCTATTAAGTTATTATATAATATTGTAATATCAGGAACATTTTTTGTAATGGTTCTGTTTTTCCAAAGTGTATTGCAGTTAAATCCATTCGATACTGGTTTGGCTTCACTTCCATTTGTTATGGCTTTGTTTATTTTTTCATTGACCGCTCCAAAACTAATAGGAAAACTGAATCACAAGACACTCATGGCAATAGGATGTATAATATCTATTGTAGGATGTCTGATTTTAAGTTATCAATTTAAATTAAATGTAAACATGCTGGATTTAATTCCGGGGCAGTTTTTACTTGGGACAGGTATTGGTTTTATGATGGCTTTAGCAGCGGATGTTGCATTATTCGATGTTCCTGCTGAAGGCCAAAATAATGCATCTGGTATTATTACAACTGGTGAGACATTAGGTTCCTCATTGGGTACAGCAATCATTGGAATAATTCTAATTCTTGGAGTTATGGGCGGTATTAGTACTGCAGTCGATACCTATGCGCCTGATTATTCAGGAGATGAACAATTCCATCAGGAGGTTTATGACTACTTCCAAAAATTAGACACTATAGAGGGACAAGACAGTATTGTTGTAGATACTGCAGATATAATTATCCAGAATGCAATGGCATCTGTAATGTATGGATTAGCCATCGTGTTAGCAGCTATGTTAATTATAACGCTGCGGATAAAAAATAAAAATATTAAAAAACAATGAGAGACAATCTCTCATTTGCCTTTTTTTTTAAAATGGTTTGAGTGTTGGCAGAAATTATTTAGTTTTGATTTATTTTGTTTGCATGATATAGAATAAATTTTACTAAAAGTAGTAGATAATTTGAAGTGTGTTACGCCAACAGCAACATGAAGCTGGTCAAAAAGAATCAAAAGTTGCATAATCCTGATTCACCCTTGCTTATTGGGGAAGTTAATGATGGTGATGTTGTAAAAGAGGTTATGGAACCTAGCTATATTGAAACTTATGAAAAAGTCGTACCACTTACATGTACTTTTCAATCAACTTTGTTATAAAATTTTATCTGAACTGGTTATTTAATTTTTTGGAAAAATGTTCACGAGAGTTAATTTGAATAGTTATTTAATAATTGTTACAATTAGTTATTCGATATAATAAAAATTAAGGATTATATTGAACATGACAAATGCTGTAATGAAAATAAAATAAAAAACCTAAAATCATTAAGTTGGTGGGTATGTGTTAATGATAATTTCACATTAATTATAAATTTATCAACTAACATAAGTTATTAACAACATATTATAACTGAGTGGTTTCAATGAAAATTATATCCTGGAATGTCAATGGAATAAAATCTGCATATCAAAGTGGGGATTTACAAGAACTTGTTAAAAATGAAAACCCTGATATTTTATGTATTCAAGAAATTAAAACTGTTGAAGTTCCTACTCTTGATGGGTATGTACTTTATAGTTTTCCATGTTCTAAAAGATCAAATGTGTATGGTACAGCTATTTATTCAAAATTAGAACCTCTTTCTGTTAATAAAGGAATTGATGATGAAGAGTTTGATTCAGAAGGAAGAGTAATTAATTTGGAATTTGAAAGCTTTAACTTGTATGATGTTTATGTTCCGTCAGGTGCTAAGGATAAAGAACATCTTAATCGTAAATATAGGTTCTATGATGAATTCACAAAACTTTTTAAGAAATCTAAAAAGCCGGTTATTGTCTGCGGTGACTTCAATAGAATAGCTACAGAAATTGATGCTAAAAGACCGGAACTTATGAAAAACAAATCCGGATTCATGCCTGAAGAACAAGAATGGTTTAGGGAAATTTTAAATGATTATGTTGATGCTTTCCGTGAATTCCATTCTGAAGGAGATAATTACTCTTGGTGGGCAAATAAAAAATTAAGGGCTGAAAATAAAGGTTTAAGATTAGATTACTTCTTAGTTTCTAAATCTATCAAGAAAACTCTTAATGATTCATACATATTAAAAGATCAATCAGGTTCTGATCATGTGCCAATTGTTTTAGATTTAAATTACTGTCAAGTATGCGGCACTTTGAATAAACAAGGTAATGAGTTCTGTGATTCCTGTGGAATTAAATTATCAATAGATAATGATGAAGAAGAAGATGCTCGTGATGATAAATTGGAAATTCCTAAAGATAAAATAATATTATTAGATTTAAATTATACATTAATAGCTAACTCAAAAGAAATTTGGAATTATCCACTTGAGAAGAAAATCAAATCACAAAAGTATGAATTGGATTTAATCGAATTAATTAAAGACAATTATGTTATTCTAATTACTGCCAGCCCATATAAACGTTCTCATAAAATTTTAAGAGACATTAAAGAGAAAACCGGTTTTGAACCTGACGAATCCTACTGGAACTTTGGAGGCCAGCCTCCACAAGTCAAAAAATACTGGATGGAAAACGAAGTCATACCACAACATGGTGATGATGCGGATAAATATTTAGCTATTGAATCTAATCCTAATACAAGAAGAATGTATAAGAAATTAGGTATCGAAGCAAGACCTAAAGGAGATTTTATTTAAAATAATAATAGTGGGGAATTAGACATAAAAATGAGAATTAAAGCTAATCATATAACACAATGGGCAAGGGAAAGAGATTGTCAAGGAAGTTTACCATTATTAATAAAAAAATTAATCTTAGCTTCTTCTAAAAACATAACAAAATGTGATTTCCCATCTGAAGATCAAGTATATTTAACTGGATTCGATGGAATTATCGGAAATAATGATGAAACTCTTTTTGTTCCTAAAGGTCTATCTGCTTGGGAAATGGGATGTAATAAAGAATGGAGACCAAAAGCAAATGAGGACTATAGAAACAGAACAAATGACCCTTTGGGGATAAATCAAGAAACTACAACATATATTCAAGTAAGTCCACAATTAATAGAAAGAGAAGATATTGAAAAATGGGAAAAATATAGAATTAGACAAAAAATTTGGAAAAATGTAAAATTATATGGAGCTCTAGAATTAGAAACCTGGATTAATGAAACTCCATCTGTTGAAAGATGGTTTGCAGAAAAAATAGGATTTCCAAATAAAGGTGTTGAAACTTTAGAACGATGGTGGAGTAAATGGTGTCAATTAGATGAGGATTTAAAAATATCTCCAGAACTTGTTTTGACAGATAAAAATGTTGAAATAAATGAATTAGTTAAACAGTTACGGAATAATAAAAAAATCATGGTTTATTCAAATAATATTGAAGAATCAGTTGCTTTTTTATATGCTGTGATATCCACATTGCCTGAAAGAGATTTATTTTTATCAAAAACTTTAGTTATTAACGATGAGGATAGTATGGAGTTTTACTCTCAAAAAGATAATCTTATTTTAATTCCCACTTATGATAATTATGAGTATTACAATGATGCTGATAACATAATTTATATCCACAGTTATTCAAAGAGTAAGAGTAAAATTATATTAACTGATCCTAATAAATATCATTTCATTGAAAATTTAGAAAAAATGGGTCTTCCACGTGCAGACGCTAAAAAATATGCTAGAGATTCTGGAAAAAATTTAACTACTCTTAGGACTCTTTTTAATCCGGAAATACAGCCTCCATGGGTTAGAAAAGAAAATATAAGATTATTAATTACATTATTCTTTACTCAATTTAATGATGAAAATAATATATATGACAAAAAGATTATTGAAGAGATATATGGGGAAGAATATGAAAAATTTCTACAAGATATATTAATACTTGCAAATGAAGAAAACTCCCCTATCTTTAAAAATAAAAATAAATGCTATCTAAAATCTCCTAAAAACATTTTATTTATTATTGGTAAGTATATTAACAGTTATGATTTAGATAAGATTGGAAAGATACTCAATAAAATATTTAAAAAATCTAATCGGACACTAAAAGAAAAAAAATATTGTAGATGTTCGGGTAAGTTAAAAGAAGGTATTTTAAAAGCATTAATTTTAATTTCAGTTTTTGGTGAAGATTCAAATATGAATCATATTTCTCCTGAAAATTGGGTTGATAATTTAATTTATAATTTATTTGAAGGGGAGTCAGAAGAATTTTGGAATAATAATTATGTTTATTTAAAATTAATAGCTGAAGCATCACCAACTATCTTTTTGGAAACCATCGAAGAAAAATTGGGAAATAATGAAGACTATTTATTAAATCATCTGCATTATTTATTGTCTGCATTGAAAATTTTAGCATTAAATCCATTTTTCTTCAGAAACATAATTGATATTCATTTAGATTTATTGAATAAATCGGATAATAAAGAAATCCTTAAATTTTTAAATGAAATATTCATACCTTGGTATATTAATACATACACTTCATTTAATGCTAGATTAAATATATTGGATTATATTTTAGATAAAAATTTAATAATAGGTTGGGAGATTTTAGAATATTTATTATCTCGAGAATCTACTTTTTTATTTATAAATAATGAACCTTATTGGAGAATATTCTATGAAAAAGAATTTATAATTACCCAAAAAGATTTATTGGACTTTTATTATGAAGTTAGGATGAGATTATTAGAACATATCGGATTTGACAATGATAAATGGGCTTTTTCATTAAATTATTATACTGAATGCAATGATGAAGAATTTAATGAGAAACTAATTGAAAGATTATATGAATATATCAAGATTGAACCGGAAAATATTGTTCTATGGAATATTTTAAGGGAAAATATTGCAAAACTTAGAGGGTTCCCGAAAAATAATGATTTAATTAAAGTAGTTCCACTAGAGGATGCATATTATAAAATTACCCCAAAAAAATTAATTCAAAGATATAAATATTTATTTGATGATGATTGGCCAGATGTTTTAGATTCAACATTTGATCAACGAGATGATGAAATAAATCATAAACGAAAAGATGCAATTAATTATATATTCAAAATGAAAGGTTTTGACGGAATTAAAGAGTTAATAATTAATGTAAAGTATCCAAGAATTATTGGAAGTTATATGTATAATAAAAATATTGATGATGAAGTTTTTAATGTTATTAATGAAAATAAAAAAATAAATGAATTTGCTTCGCAATATATCTTTAAAAAATCTATATTTTATGAAAACTGGCCAAATCAAATTATAAAACGAATGATTGATGAAAAATTTGATAATGGCAAAATTTTATTAATATTAACTTCATTTAAAGCTAATTGTAATATTTGGAGAAAGTTAAAGTTATTTGGGGAAGATATTCAAAAAGAGTATTGGATACAATTTAAATATTTTAATTATTGTCAGACCCATAATGAATGTAAATATTATTTAAGAAAACTTTTAGAACATTCTTCACCACAGGTGATTTTCGAATTCCTTTATAGAAATAAAACAGAATTTGACACAAATCTAATTGGAGATGTTCTACTTAAATTAAACATTGATGATGATTATATTAAGTATAATGCACAGATGTGCACATCATTATTAAAAACATTACATGACTGTAATTATGATGCTGAAAAATTGATTGCACTAGAATTTAAATTATCCCCTAGTTTTAGATTTAATAAAATTCCTTATAGATTAAAAATTCATGAAAAAATGTCAAAAAATCCAAAATTTATTTGTAATTTAATTAAAGCTAGGGAAAGTGCTGATTTAAAATTAAAATATCATTATATTTACATTTTTGAAAATTGGGCTATTATTCCAGGAACAAAAATGAATGAACAAATTGATTACGACTTTTTACAAAATTGGTTCCATGATTGCCTGAAACTTATTGAGAAAAAAGATGAAATCAACTATTTTTATTCAAAATTGGGAATGGTGTTAAGTAAATCTAATGAAGATAATGGGGTTTGGCCAAAAAAGGAAGTTTGTAGATTCATTGATGAATTTAATAATCCAAAGATAAATAGTTCCTTTAAATCTTCAATAATAATGAAATATTCCACATATTACAAAAGTCTTGATGATGGCGGTAGGCGTGAAAAGGATATATCTAATAAGTACAATGAATACGCAGAAAAAATAGTGGGGGATTATCCAATTACTGCAAAAATATTATTTGAAGTATCAAAAAAATTTGAAAATGATGCAAAACATGAAAAATTCGAATCAGACAATTTAGATTATGAATATGATTAATTTAATAAATTGAATTCATATTCTAGATCTGCTTTTGTATCAGCAATTAATTTATTTATGTAACTTTTATGCTCAAAATAATCTAAATTATCATTAAATTCTTCTAGCATAGTTTTAATTTCATTATAAAATTCAATCTTACTTTCATCAAACATAGCTTTAATAACCATTTCAGACTTGTATGATGGATTGACCAGGTGTTTAAATGTTTCAACATCACTATTATGATTTAGGAATTCTTTTAAATAATTAATAAATTCATTTTTATAATTTATTTTAATAATTTCAAAGATTACTTTAATCATTTTCAAATCATCAAAATTATTATTAATGAAATAATTTATAAATTCTTTTTCTTTATTATTTTTTGCTGAAAATAATGAATTTACATAATCTAAATAGAAATATTCGCATTTTTCCACAATAAATTTAATTAAATTTTCAATGTAACAAAAATCATAATCTAATTCCCAAACAAAATCTATTTTATTTATATCTACATAGAAATCAGTTATATGATTCATATGCCAATTAAAAAATTCTTTTATAAAATCTTTATTCATTTTACATAATGTTTTTAATTCAGAATTTTCAGAATCATAATATTCTGCTTCTAAACAAGTTAAATAAAATGTTTTAAGCAATTCAAAATTGTCATCAAAGTATATATAATTATCTTCACAGAAATCAAATAATAAAATTCTTTCTATTTCATCAAATTTTTTGAGAACTATTTCGATTAAATATTGGATAATATTTTTTGCATTGGTTTCTAAATTAGATTGAATAAAGTAATCATTGTATTTATAATATTCATTAATATGGTGTAGATTAATTCTAGTTAATTCTAAGGTTATAAAATCAATGAAATTTGTGAATACGGTTTTTGAAATATATTTTTTGGGAATTAATTCAAAGAAATAATATTTGATTAAAGTTTTATTTTGATAATTACTAGTTATTATAATATCATAAAAATCTAAACTATCCATATTATCAAAAACAGATTCTATAAACTGATATCTATTTATTAAATCTAAATTATTTGTTAAATAATAAGAAAATGCATCTAAAAATAGTTTAAAATCTTTTTCAATTAATATTTCAAAGAATAAGTTACAGTATACAATAGAAGAAGAATTATATTCAGTGATTTCTTTCATTAAATTTAAAATATTAATAACATCAATTTCTCCAGATACATTTTCACGTATCTCTTTGCGAATTTCTTCTATTTTGCGCCTATCAAATCTATGTAATGCGTCTGAATAAATTTTAACATTATTCACTATTTGATTATTTATAAAATCAAAATGATGTTCAAGATTGATTTTATTTTTATTAATCTCCTCTAAATACAAATAACATAATCTATTTGCATCATATTTTTCAAAATTTAGAGTTTTAAAGAAATTGTAAATTTGTTCTTCTTCATTTAAAAAAATTGTCTCATGATCTTTAGAAATATTTCTGATATAAGTTTCAAAGATATCTTGAACTTCAAATTGATAAGAGCTATATAATGAAAGCATTAGAGTCAATATTCTTGATCTTAAGTCCATTAATGATTTTGTACTTGATAATGAAAAATTAATTATATTAGATTCCCCTAAATAATTTTTAAATTCATAATGCCTAAATCTAAATAAATTCTCTTCGGATAATAAAAATAAAAATAGTCTATTTACAATCATCCTTTCTTTAGGATTAAACGAATCCTTTTCCGCAAAATCTA
Organism: uncultured Methanobrevibacter sp.; assembly: GCF_902764455.1. NCBI lineage: Archaea > Methanobacteriati > Methanobacteriota > Methanobacteria > Methanobacteriales > Methanobacteriaceae > Methanobrevibacter > uncultured Methanobrevibacter sp. The sequence continues at coordinate 2,121 of NZ_CACWVY010000042.1, read as the reverse complement.
GAAATTCGTTTTGCAATCTAAAATTGTTTTCAACACCTGATAATGTGAATGAATATGATTCTTTAAGAATATGTAAAATCTCATTTAATAACGAAGGTTTTTTGATTAAAATCTTTAAGGTTAATTGCAAGGCCGCTACATAATATTTCGTATGGAATAATAAAGATAAAAGAGAAATCTTAGGTGAAACTCTGAAAATATGTTTAGATTTGGGTAATTCAAATTCATTGAAATCAAATTCTTCACTATCCTCATTTTCAATCCATTTTTTTAGAAATACAATAATATCTTCTGAGTAACATAAATAAAATATTTTATAAACGCCTATCAATTGGTTTTCCTCTAAATTTTTAATTGATGCATCTATTTGATTTTTAATACTTTTAATAGAGTTAAATCCAAAAATAGTTAATGTATCATAGATATTTTTTTGAAATTGTGTGCTGTATAATGGAAGAAACTCAATAATTATATCTTTCAATTTTAATAATTCTTCATCAATGAATACGGAATAGAACATGTATATTGATAAAAGGCCATCAGATAGGGAAATTGTTTCATCTTTGTATTTTATTAATTTTTTACGAGCTAGTTCATCTATAAATTCTTTTTGAGATATTATATTGAAGTTACATAAATTATTTAAATCATTTATAAAATTGGAGTTATTAAAAGTAATGTTATTAAATAAAGATAGAAGTCCCAATAATATTTTATTTTCATGAGTTAAATTATATAATTCTAAATCCTTGATGTAAATTTTATAAATTTCATGATAACTTTCAAGAAATTTGAGGTTGTTATTCATTATAGAATTTATTACCATTATACAAATACCCACATTTCCTTTAGAGATATGTAAAATATTATCGATTGCAGAGTATTTAATGTGAATTTCCTGTTTTTTAGTTGCTTCAATTATATTGCGCATATAATTATTTGGAATGGGTTTCAATTGAATATCTGTTATGTTATCAAACTCATACAATTGATTATTCAATGCAGATATATATTGTTTATTCAATGTGAATAAAAACTTTACTTTATTTTGCCCTATATATCGTATCTCCTCAATGATATTCGATAAATTTTCAGAAGTTGCTTTATAATCATCAAAAATAATCAAATTTGGTTTATCATATGCTAAAACTTTTTTTATATTAGAAATTAAGTTATATGGCATTCTTGTTAGGATTAAAACATTGTACTCATTATTATACATTTTTGCTATTTCTAATGACAATCTTGTTTTACCTGAGAGAGGACTTCCAAAAATGGAGATGAATTCATGATTTTTAACTTTATTTAGGATATCATCAAAATTATCAAGTTTTACAAATGTATTTTTTAAATCAGGTTTTAATTTGTTTCTTTTTAATTCAATGAATGAATTAATATTGTATATTCCCTCAAATTCTCTGTCAAAATATTCATACTTTAAAATTCTATTTTCTGGTTTTGATAAATCTTGTTCTATAACACTTGGAACTTTCCATATTATCTCCATATCGTGTTTTTTAGCTTCATTTTCTATATCTTCAATAACATTAGTTTTGGTTTTATATTTCTCACTGCTTTGACCAAATTCTGGAAAAACATAAAATACTATTTTAGTCAATCCATATGTCTTTTTAGCATCATCAATAGTATTTATAAAATCTGAAGCATGTTTTGATGGTGATGAATCATAAAACTTTGTTTGAAATCCAATTATATCATTTTCAGTTTTAATAGGTTCAGTTTCTATGAATTTTTGATTTTTATATCTAAAAATCCCTTGACCATTATTGAATTCATTGCAAAATAAATGGTAAGTTAAATCTTCAAAAGCGTCTTGTGTTTTGCCATGAAATTTGGCCTTAAATTCATCCCAATTAATTATCATAATATATCTAGTTATTAATTTGTTCTTAATTTAAAATAAATTTTTAGGATATTTCTATTCTTTTAAATGATTTGTTTATTTGAATTTTTTCTAAAAATATGAATCAACTTTATGTAATCTCAATTCTATATTGCAAATCGACTCTTTCAAAAACTTTGTTGATTTAAAATTTTTTGATGAAAATTAGTTGTGAATTTTTAATTTTATCTAAAAATAGTTAAATTTAATAAATAGGT
>NZ_CACWVY010000041.1 GCF_902764455.1 uncultured Methanobrevibacter sp. | reverse complement strand
GAAATTCAGAACAATGGAAGGAGTATTTAATCAAATTATGCTTCAAAAAAATGGATGGGTTGAAAAAAGAAATCAAGAGCTAACATTTTGACAGTCCCAGAGCCTTTTCAAAAATAATATATATTAAGTTATACACAAATATATATCAATTTATATGTTGGGAGGTAAAATTATTGTTTAACAAGAAAGTGATAATACTTGCAATATTTTTAGTTTCGCTTTTGGCCATCTCTGCAGTAAATGCGGCTGACAACGCCACAAGTGATGTTGTAAGTGTGGATAATGAAAGTAGTGTATCTGAAATTTCTGATGAAGTTGAAAATCCGCTGGAAAGTTCACAGTCAGATTCTATTTTAGATTCATCTTATGATGATGTCTATGTTGATTCGTTGAACGGATACTACAGCGGTAAAAATATAATCAAATATGGCTGGACAGGTGACTTGAACGGTTATTTTGAAATTTACAAAGGAAACAGTCGGGTTTACCAAAAGCATTTATATTCAGACGGCAAGCAATATCATGACGAATCCTATGAAGGTTCAGCAATAAAAAATGCAGGAACATACAGGGCACAGATAACTGATAATAACGGTTATGTGTTAGATAAAGCAACAATAAAAATCAATAAAGCTTCAACACGTGTTCTTACAGTTTCTTATTCAACTAAAATAGGTTCAAAAGGATTTATTATTGCAGGAATCTCTCATACAAAAGAGAAAAAAGTGTATGAAACTTCAGGAAAAGTCAAATTCAGGTTTGCCGGAAAAACTTATAATCTTAAATTAAAAAAGGGAATTGCATATAAATTAATTAAAATGCCATTAAAAGCCAAAACCTATAAAGGAACTGTTAAATTTTCAGGAAACTCAAATTACAAGGCCAGTTCCGCTAAATTCAAAATTAAATTAAACAGCGGAAAAGTCACAATATTGAAAAAGAACAGGAGCACTAAGGTAGGTAAATACACGGTTAAACTTACATCAGGTCAGTACAGATCATTGGTTAAATCATTCAATAAGAATAAATCAAAAAATGTTAAAGTTAAAACAGCTAATAAATATAAGGTTAAGGTGGCATACAGCAAACCTGTAAAAATCTATAAGACAACCAAAGCTGTAAAAACATGGTATGCAGGATCTTACATGCCAATGATTAACTATATGAGATCTAACGGCTGGACAAAAGTATCAGAATATACATATAATCAGCCAAATCCTCAAAACAGATATGGAATTGGATTAAGTTCCTACACCATTGCAGTATGCAAATGGGTTAAAGTGTCCTACAAAACAGCCTATAAAACAAAAGAGTATCCGGTTTATGCATATATTTCATTTAAAAAAGACACTACTTTACCTTTAATTGAAGTATATTCCCACGGCAAAACATTAAACTGGAAATACCTTGCAATAGCATAAAAATTATAGTCAATGAGTGACAATTATTACATGTTCATCATTGACTTGATTTTCTTTTTTTTAGAGTCAATTTCATTTAGGGGGAATTAAATGGAAAACAAAAACATAATCCTGATTCTGCTTATAGTTATAGTCATTCTTGCAGTTGCTGTGGGAGTTATATTTTCTCAGCAGTTTGCAAAAGAGCAGTCAAAACTCACCATCGCCCATAAAAATATCAGTGCCGGAAATTCATTGGTTGTTGAATTGAAAGACAATCAGGGCAAATCTATTTCTGATGCGAAAATTCATGTTAAATTAACTGCTAAGAGTAGTAAAGCTATTGAAAAAGATATAAAAACAAATTCTAAAGGTAAAGCAAAACTTACTGTTAATAATAAGGGAAATTATTCTGTCGAATGCAAATTTGATGGAAATGATGCATATGCCTCATCTTCTATTTCTGATAACATCATAGTTAAAAAAGCAACTACCAAAGTTGTGAGTGAAGAGCAAACTTCAACTGCAACTCATTCCAGTAAATATGCTCCGAATGGAGGAATATATCCTGAATATGGTCCTGAAGTTGATTCAAACGGAAAAACAAGAGAATATGCAATTGCAAATGATATGCATTATATAGAATTACACATTGATGGAAAAACAATGGGAGCTTATACTGCAATTGATCCAAATACTGGAACATATCATACATAGGTGAAAAAATGGAAAACAAAAATATAATTATAATACTTCTCCTGCTAATTGTTATCCTGTCATTGAGCATGGGCATACTATTTTTACACCAAAGCCCACAAAAACCGGCTGACGTTAAAATCAACCAAAGTGAAAATGACACTATAGCGGAATCTTCAAGTACGCCTGATTCCATTACAGTGGAATTGCCGGAATTTGACAAAACCTACACTAAATCTGCCGGTGAATATACTGTTAAAGCAAGTAAATGGATGGGTTCTTCAGTTGGAGGATTTGATGTTTACCTGTACAAAAACGGTAAGGAAGTCTATAAAGACTCTTATATGTCCAGAGCCTATTTCTATATGGACGGCGAGTGGAAATGGAGCGATTGGGGTAACGGTCAGGGTGCCGAACACCATAAATATCCAGTAAGCAATGGAGTTAAAATCCAAAAAGTCGAAGTTAAATTTTAACTGATTTGTAGATGCGCTTTGCATCTGCTATTTTTTTTTAAAAGTGGTGCAATTATGGAAGACAAAAAAATTATTGTAATGCTTGTTGTTGTAATTGTTGTACTTGCAGCTGTTTTAGGAGCAGTGCTTTTTTCTCTAAATTCAAAAGAAGCAACTAAATTAACTATAACCAGCAACAAAACTCAAAACGAAGGAGGAAAGCTTGCAGTTCAATTGACTGACTTGAATAAATCAGCACTGTCTGAAGCGAATGTTATTGTCAAAATAACTGACTCCAAAGGTAATGTAGTTGTTAATGAAACATTAAAAACCAACTCCAAAGGTAAGGCAAATCTTGATTTGAATTTGAAAAAAGGAAAATACAATGTTACAGTTAAATATAATGGAAACGGAAAATATGCTGCAAATACTTCAGAACAGAAATTAACCATTAAAGAAAAAGTTCAAGAGACAACAAGCAAAGAAAACACTGTTGATGAGAGTTCCTATTCAAGCTATTCATCTAAAGTTGGAAGTTATAAAGTAGTTGACAGACAGCAGGAACTGGGAGTTATAGAATCTTCCGACGGTAATTATTATGTAATGGCAGGTGATGGAATCTACACTTATGAGGGCCGTGATTCCAAGGGAAATATACAGTACGGATCTCATGTTGGTTAATTAAATAAGTATTTTTTTAAAATGTTTCTTAATTTAGGTATATTTATTAATATCTGTTTATATAATCAGTATTAAGGATTGTATATTTTAAACAGGAAAACAGCATTAAAGACTGTCCGTTTAAAATAAACAAAATTCTTGAAAAATATTTATTGTATTAAAAGGAGAACGTGTATGAAATACAAAAAAATAATGATTATACTGGTGATTGCTATTTTCATATTTGGAGCGGCAAGTGTCTCTGCAAGTGATATGGACGATACAGCTATTTCCAGTGAAGATACAGGCCAAATGGGGTTGTCTGCAAGCAGTGAATTGACTGCAGATAATCTTAAGACTGGTGCAGAGAACAATACATTGACACAGGCAAATGATTTTGAAGTTCTGGGTGCTGATGAAATCGGTACATTTACAGAATTGCAAAATGAGATAGATAATGTCGGTAATGGGACTTTAAACTTGACTAGGGATTATCAATGGGATTCTGATTTTACAGGTTATGGAATAGTCATTAATAAACCAATAACCATTAACGGTAACGGACATTATATTGATGCATTAGGTGAAATTAGGATTTTTGAACTTAAGGCAAAAAATGATGTGATTTTAGATAATATCACATTTAAAAACGGAAATACTGATGGATGTGGCGGTGCAATTAATGTATGGTATGATTTATCCAACAGCAGTTTTACCAACTTGAATTTCATTAACAATACTGCTGCAGACAATGGTGGTGCTGTACGTTTCAGGTACTCATCCACAAACAATACATTTGAAAATATAATATTTTTAAACAACACAGATAAGAAAGACGGCGGAGCATTATATATAGGTGACAAATCTTTATCAAATTCATTTACAAACATGGCATTTACAAATAACTTTGCTAATGGTAATGGTGGAGCTTTATACATAAAAGAAACATCTACATCAGATACCTTTGAAAATTTAACATTTGAAAACAATACTGTTCCAACAAAAGATGCCGGAGCTATAAATTTCCATAGAATGGTAGATGGTGCAGCATTCAATAATGTTTTATTTATTAAAAATCGTGCTGAAAAAAGAGTGGGCGGAGCAATAAATATCGATGCAGGAATTATAAATTCTGTATTCAACAATACATACTTTATTGATAATGTCGCTAAGACTGCCGGTGCACTGGGAATTACCGGAAATATTTCATCACTCACTTTTGAAAACATCCTATTTATAAATAACACTGCTTTAACAGATGATGGAGGAGCAATTAACATTGGTCCATGGGCTCACTCTGATTTGGCCAACACTACATTTAAAAATGTTTTGTTTGCCAATAATACTGCCGCCCAAAATGGTGGGGCATTGCACGTTACAAAAAACACTCTGTCAAATACCTTTGAAGATGTAATATTTATAAATAATACTGCCAAAGGACGTGACGGAGGAGCTATAAGATTCGGTGCATTAAATTATCAATATACTACACAGGACAATACCTTCGATAAGGTTTTGTTTGCCAACAATACTGCCAATAGGAATGGTGGAGCATTATATGTAACCGGCGTGTCCACATCAAATACCTTTGGATATATGGTATTTGCAAATAACATCGCTAAAAACACTGATGGTGGTGCTGTCAATTTCTATAAAGCAGTAAAAAATACAACATTTAATGAAATCATATTTTATAAAAATAGCGCTCCTAAAAGCAGAAGCGGAGCAGTAAACTTCGATAAGGGAATGCAGAATAGCATATTCAACAATACACAATTTGTGGAAAACAGCGCAAACATTACTGGTGTAATTACCCTTTCCGGTGTAACATCATCAAATACCTTTGAAAATATACAATTTTTAAATAATACTGCGCAAAATTATCTTATTTATGTTAATAATGCTACTTCTGATAATATAATTCAAGATTCCATATTCCTGAACAATAATGCAAGTCAAATAAAAGTCAAAAACGGAAATATTCAGCTGACTGATAACTGGTTTGGAAATAATGCTACAAATTATGATAATGATCCTGATGTGAATGATAATCTGGATAATTGGCTATTCCTCAATGCAACAGCAAGTCCTGCTGCAATTAATTTAAACCAGACATCAACAGTTAAATTTAAATTTTATTCCTATGACAGCAATACAAAAACTATCAAGGATTATAATAAATCATTATTTATCTTTTTAGATTTGTATTCAACATTTGGGTTGGTGAATACTCCTGTTGAATTAATAAATGAAGATATAATATACACACCTTCCGAAGTAGGAAACGGAACCGTAACAGCTAGATACATAACTGCATACTACACCATTACTATAGAAAACTCCAAAATACCTACAGTCATTAAACCTGCTGTAGATGGTTATGCAGTCTATGTGGATGATACTCGTGATAATCTTGCTGTGCTTCAAAATGAATACGGAAACAATATCACTGATGAATATACATTAACTTACACTTCCAACAATGAATCTGTTGTTAAAATTGTAAATGATTCATTTGTTGCTGTTGGTGTAGGTAATGCGGTCATTACCGTTTCATTCAATGGCAGTGATATGTATGAAGCAGCTGAGAATGTTACATTTAATGTTGGTGTGGTGAAAATACCTACTAACATTAACCTCGCAGCTGATGCTATTGAACTTACCATTAATGATGAATTCAGCGCAGGTGCCACTTTGACTCCTGCAGATGCTGGTGAGTTAATTTACACTTCAACTGATGAAAAAATCGTTAAAGTTGTTGACGGCATGATTGTTGCTGTTGGTGCAGGTAATGCGGCTGTTAGTGTAAGTTTTGCAGGTAATGGCAAGTATGATGCGGCTGAAAATAAAACTATTGATGTTACTGTAAATAAGTATATGTCTCAATTCGTAAACCTTGAACTTAATGGTGATTTGGAGTTCACAGCAGTACTTGTAAACTCAATAGGTGACGTTATACCTGATGCTAATATTACCTACACAACAGGTTCTAAAAATGGTACTTTAACTACCGGTGCAGACGGTTCATTTACATTGATTGCTGAAAATAATGCTGTTTTATCAATTGTTTATGCTGGAAATTCTGAGGTCAATGCAACCCGTATTGAAATTGATATTGAAAAAATTGCTCCTAAAAGATTAGGCAGTGAATTCAATGTTACTGAAGGTGTTTCAATCAAAACCTATGCTGTAGATACTCCTGCAGGTGAAATTGGTCAGACCACTTCATTTAAGTTAACTGACTCCAACGGAAACCCAATTGTAAATGCTACAGTTAAGTTTGCATATAAAACAGTTATTTTAAACAGAACAACTGATGAAAACGGTATTGTATTTATTGGTATCAACACTCAGGTAGCTCAGGAGGCTCTCTGTGCAATGTCATATCTTGGTGATGAAAACTACAACGCAACATTCGTTGCATTCAGTTTCGACATTCAGCATAAACCAATTACAATTTCAGCTTCTGATAAAACCTTTAAAGTAAGTGCTAAAAACAAAAAATACACTGTAACCATAAAAACCGAAAAATGCAACTCCAGAGATGGAAAAGTTTACCTCAGTGCCGGTAAGAAATTAACCATGAAAATCAATGGTAAAACCTACACAGCAAAAACAAACGCTAAAGGTCAGGCAACCTTTAACATTAAAATAACTAAAAAAGGTAAATTCGCTGCATCTGTTAAGTTTGCCGGTGATAAAACATATGCTTCTGCAAGCAAATCTGTAAAAATAACAATTAAATAGGAAGTGATTACTCACTTCTAACATTTCTTTTTTTTTAAGTCTATCTGCTCAATCAAATATAATTCAATTTTTGAAGATACTTGCGTTAATGTTAAAGTTCATTCTATTAAATAAATAATAATTTTGATAAGTGTTATTTTAAATGAGGATTATTTCTTTTAAATTAATTATCTAAACAGGAGTGTTTCGAGAATTGATGTTTTCAATTTCACAGGCCAAAATAATAATGTATTGTAAGATAAATATATTTTAATTAATAATAGTTTTGGAGGAAATACTTTGTTGAACAAAAAAATAATGATGCTGGTAATATTTCTTGTAAGTCTGCTGGCTGTTTCAGCGGTAAGTGCGGCAGATAATGATACAGATGAAGTCGCCGGCATGGAAATGTCTGATGAGGTTATAGATGAAGATTGCGGCAATTACTTAATTGGCGCTAATGATTCAGATGAGAGTACTTTTGACGATTTAGCTAATGAGATAAATGCCGTTGAGGATGGGGGAGTATTGAACCTTACAAAAGGCTACAGATATGCTGACGGCCCAACGGGTGGAATTAAAATCAATAGGTCAATAACAATTGACGGATGCGGAAACACGCTGGATGGAAAACACCTCTCAAGAATATTCAACGTGACTGCAGGCAATGTGGCTTTAAAGAATTTGAAATTTGTCAATGCTAAATTCACAGGCAATGGCGGTGCCATTATATGGAATGCAAAAGATGGCATCTTGAGCAACTGTACTTTTGAGGGATGTTATGCATCAAATGGTGGCGCTGTATATGCATCATTTTCAACACTCTGTTTTATTGACTGTTTCTTTTCAGGCAATTCTGCAGTGAAAGGGGGTTGTATGTATGTTGAAGATTCAATAGCTGAATTCAACAATGTCTTATTCATAAATAATAGGGCATCCAATGCTTCCGCAGCTATTTTCAGCATGCTTTCAATCAATTCGATAGAATGCTGTGATTTCATCAATAATTCCGTAAGCGCCAAATCTCCCTTTGGTGGAGCAATTGCCTTATATCAATATGAAAGCAATATAAGCAATTCCCGATTCATCAGCAATTCAATAAATGGGGACTATGGCTATGGAAGCTCAATATTTAATTACGGCATTGTGAATGTGGAAAACACCACAATTATAAACAACACTCAAAACACCCGAAACAGAATTGACGACAGCATTTACACCATAATCGGTAAGGCCAATCTGAAAGGCTGCACTGTAGAAAACAATTCATGCATCGGCGATGAGGATATAATCTATGCTCTCTTTTGGCCGATGGTATTTGACAATGTATTTGATGAGACAGATACGGTCATTCCGGCAAAGTATGACCTGCGAAACGTTACTCTGGAAAACGGCACAACCGTATCATATGTGTCTCCAGTCAAGGACCAGAAAGATTCAGGTTCCTGCTGGGCTTTTGCTGCAATCGGTGCTTTGGAGTCATATATGCTGAAAAGTGAAAACTTGCTGTATAACTTTTCTGAAAACCATCACAAAAACATAATGGGACCATATACAAAAGGTGGCTGGGTATTTCTCAGAGGCGGAGGAACTGCCAAAACCCTTGCATACTGGAGCAGGTGGTCAGGACCTGTCAATGCCAGTGACGATCCCTTCAATGAAAGCTCCAAAGTATCCCCAACCAATCTGACTGTCGTTAAGCATGTTCAGGATGTTGTATATCTTCCGGTAATGGACATTACTCAGTTAAAACTTGCTGTATTGAAATACGGTTCTGTCGTTATAGGATATAAATATGTTCAGCCTGAACTCAAGACAATCAATGGGACAACATTTGAAAGTGAAGTTTCACCGTTAGTGCCGTTTCCTCAGTTTTCTTCACATGTGGTCGATATCGTCGGATGGGATGATAACTATCTGGGCTCCAAATTTGGTGAAAACATTCCTGACGGGGCATTCATAATAAAAAACAGTTTCTCTACAAGCTGGTATGACACAAAATTGAATAAGACAATCTATTATGAAGGCGAGGGCTTCAACTACCTCTCATATTATGACATGACACTTTCAAAGGAAAACATTCCCTATGCAATAGTGAATTTGGAGGATACAGACAACTATAAGGAGAACTATTATTATGATCCTGCCGGAACACTCGTTAATTTAGGATTCAATAATCAAACAGCATGGTTTTCCAATCAGTTCGTTTCAAACAACAGCTATCCTCTTGCAGCATTCAGCTTATATACCTTTGGGGTAGATTCCACCTACGAAGCTTATGTTTATGTCAACGGCAATCTTGCACACACCCAATGCGGCGTCATTCACAATCCCGGATACAATACAGTCAGATTGAGCGATTACGTTGGACTGAACAGGAATGATGTTTTCAGGATAACAGTAAAATTAACCACTCCAAACTGCACATATCCTATTCCTGTCAGCTGTGATGTTGATGAATGGATTGCAAATACGTCTTCCTCTCCAAACCAGTCATTCATAAGTCCTGACGGCATCAACTGGATAGACCTGCATCACGTCCATAAAGCTCTCTATCAAAACTCAGGCGGCGTATGCTATGCTGAATTTTCAAATGCAGTTGTCTGTTTAAAGGCTTTCACATTCGATTTTGGAATAATTGCAGAAGACATGGTTAAAATCTATAAAAACGATTCCATGTTTGAAGCTAAAATAGGTGAGGCCAATAAAATCATATTCTTTGAGGTTGACGGCATTAACTATACCAGAATAAGCGATGAAAAAGGAGTGGCCAAATTGGAAATTGACCTGAATCCTGGCAACTATACAATCAGAACCAGCTATGCGAATTTCAGCACTGAAAACAATATAGAAGTCTTGCCTACACTGATAGCCAAAGATTTGGTTAAACGCTACGGTGACGAATCAAAGTTTTACATTTCACTCATTGACACTTCAGGAAATCCAGTTGCAAATGCAAACATTTCAATGAAGATAGATGGCGTATCATATAGCCGGTTGACCGACAAAAACGGAAATGCCAGCTTAGACATCAATCAAAAGCCGGGCCAATATGTGTTAGTCGCTGTTGATTCGTTGACTGGACTTGAAATGTCCTATGACGTTACCGTTCTTCAAGCCAAAAAATCCACTCCAAAGATTGTGGCAAATAAGAAAACATTCCTGACAACCCCTAAAACCAAGAAGTACACAATAGCCTTAAAGGACCATGCAGGAAAGGCAATCGGGAATGCTAAAGTCACTTTGAAGTTAAACGGCAAAACATATAAGGCTGCTACCAACTCCAAGGGAAAGGCCACCTTTAAAATCACCAATCTTTTAAAGAAAGGAAGCTATAAGGCAACTTTAGTATATGATGGAAGCATCATATATAATAAGGCAACCAAATCTGTTAAATTAACTGTTAAAAAGGCAAATCCAAAATTGTTTGCCAAAGCAAAGACTTTTAAAAAATCAGTCAAAACCAAAAAATACACAGTAACTTTAAAGACCAATAAGAACAAGGTCATGAAAAACACTAAACTTACCTTGAAAGTCAATGGTATAACATACAAGGCAACAACCAACAGTAAAGGTCAGGCTACCTTCAAGATTACCAAACTGACCAAGAAAGGTAAATTTGACGGAACAATTGCCTACAAAGGTAACGCATACTACAACAAATTGACTAAGAAAGTGAAAATTACTGTTAAGTAACTTGCTTAGGCAGTTACTTACTTTTTTTCTTTTTTCTATACATTTGCTTACTTGATTACACTATTTTTTATAATTGTATTTGTTTACTTTCGTGATTGACTGTTTATTCAACTGTTTCTGCAAACAACTATCAAAATATTCATGTGTCTTTTTGATTATTGTAGTGTTTGTTCTTGGTCGAAAGTGTTATTATTTAATTTGTGTAATAAATAGTATTAACTAGTATGTTTATCGGAGGAACTGAAAATGGAAAACAAAAATATTATTATAATATTGGTTGTAATAATTGTTATTCTTGCAGCAGCAATGGGTATAATGTTTTTAAATCCAATGCATGCTAAAGAACCTACAAAAATCAAAGTAAGTAGCAATAAAACTTTATATGAAGGGGATGATTTGTCAGTTAAGTTGACTGATTTAAATAAAACTCCATTGTCCAAAGAGAAGGTTAACATCACAATTAAAAATAGTAAAGGGAAAATTGTGGCAAATAAAACTGTGAAAACAAATGATAAAGGTAATGCGAAATTAGATTTAAATTTGAAGAAAGGTAAATATGATGTTTCTGTTAGTTATGCTGGAAATGAAAACTACACAGGAAACAACACTACTCAGAAATTAAACATTAAAGAGAAAGTAGCTGAAACACAACCTACAAGTTCTAAATCTTCATCAGGAAATCCGTATGATATTAATAATTTACCGCCAAGCAATGATCCCTATCCTGAAACTAAGAGATATCAAATTGATGAAAATCATGTGATACAAGAGTATTCTGATCATTATCGAAGTACTGTAGATTTAAGAACAGGTGAAAGACATGGTGGATTTTTCTAGGTGAAACTTCATCCACCTAATTCTATTTTTTCCTAACATTCGCTTGTAGGATTTGATTATTTTTTATAATAGTATTAGTTTACTTTCATAATTAACTGTTCAACTATTATTATCGTCTGTCAAAATATTTATGTGTGATTATGGTAGTGTGGGGTCCTGTTCGAATGTTATAATTTAATTTGTGTATAAATAGTATTAGTTTATTTGGAGGAACTTAAATGGAAAACAAAAATATAATTATAATATTGGTTGTAATAATTGTTATTCTTGCAGCAGCAATGGGCATAATGTTTCTAAATCCAATGCATGCCAAAGAACCTACAAAAATTAAAATTACAAGTGATAAAGAGCAGAATGAAGGGGGAGAATTATCCATACAATTAACAGATTTGAATAAAACTCCATTATCCAAAGAAGTAGTTAACATTACAGTAACCAACAGTAAAGGCAAGGTAGTTGTTGATGATGTTGTTAAGACAGATTCTAAAGGTAAGGCTAAACTTGATTTGGATTTGAAAAAAGGAAAATATAATGTTACAGTGAGTTATAATGGAAATAAAAACTACACAGGCAATAACACAACACAGAAATTGACTATTAAAGAGGAAGTTACTGAATCTACTGTTTCAGGGGGTAGTTCTCAAAGTAGCCAAAGTAGTGGCAGCAGTACTCATACCATAATGGGTGAAGATGGATATTATTATAATGTTGACGATAATGGAAATATTATAGAAACCTTAGGTCAAAGCAGTAAATACTATCCTAATAATCCGAATAGTGTTAATTATCCTAATGCTGAACCTGCAAATCGATACATTGATAAATCTAAATAAATTTTATATAAACGTGTTATAATGCAGGTGCAATCTGCATCTGCTATTATTTTCGTAATGTAGTTAATCTAAAAAAATCAATTGAAGTTGATTATTAGTATTATTATGTTAATTATGGATTAAATGACCAAAATAGATTTGTGGAATTATTTTCTAATGGTTCAAACAGTTTACAATGGTTATGAAATATTATCTTTGGTTGATGATGTAATTTCATTTGACTTTAAAATTATCTAATAGCTATTTATACAAACTCCAATAAAACAATTATTATAGTAATTAGAGGGAGGTTAAGTCTTGTTAAATAAAAAATATTTCATATTAATTTTAATATTCCTGTCTTTATTTTGTTTGATTGCATCAGTCAGTGCTCAAAATAGTGATTTAACTAACAATTCGAATAACAGCATTACAAATGAGTCCAGTTTACAGTCTCCTCTTTCTTTAGAGGAAGACACTAATCAGAATGATTCTTCTGATAAAAATGATAATGTATTAGCCGCTAATCAGAATACTTCTGAAAAATCCAAAAATTCAGGTGCAGTCATTAAAAAAGCCCCTAAGGTATGGATAAATAAGATGATTGTTAAATCTGACAAGAAATTAGTTATAAAACTTAAATCAGATAAGAAAGGAACAATTTATTATTCCACAAACGGTAAAAAACCAACTGTTCACAGCAAAAAATATACAAGCCCTATAAATTTGGCATCGAATAAAGTTTTAAAGTTTTTTGCTGTTTCAAAAGATGGAAGCAAGTCAAAAGTTCATACATATAAAAGAATTTTAGGTAAAACTTCAAAAGGATACGTTGAAAAGCTCTACTTCGGAAATCTGTCTTCAACAAAAACCATTGCCTTAATTGTTGGAGTTCATGTTCAAGAATGCGAAATGCACAAGGCAATATATAAAAGCCTGATTAAGAAAAGCAATACATTAAAAAGAAAGTATGTGTTATATTACATTCATGTGACCAAAGACCAGAACAGTTATTCAAAAAGCAGAATGAACGGCCAGATATTAGGAAACAAATATATAATAAAGGATATAGTTAATGAAAAACCTGAAATAACAACAGATATCCATGAAACAAGCTATAAAATTAGCGGATACAAATATCCTAGATTCATACATATGATTTCTAATAAAAACATTAAAAGTGTCAAAATAAGTAAAAATCTCCATAAGAAATCTTCTCTTTATTTAAAAAGGCTGCTAATATTGACTCCTCACATTAAAAGATATGATCCGCAGTTGGGTTCAAGTCCTGCCTATATTACTGTACCTATTGCAAATAATGGTTTGGTTTCTTATATCTATGAAACAGAGAGTAATTACCCAATAACACTTAAACAGAATTATGCAGACAAATATATTAAAGCTTTGGATAAAGTCAATTTATCCTTTTAGCTTTATTTTCAATTTTTTCATGATGCCATAATAGTGATTGGGGCTGTTCTTTTGAGTAATTTTTTTTTAAGGGTTTTGTCAATAATTTAGTTTTTTAATATTTTTTCTTAGTTTTCTTATTTTAATTGTTATTTGGCTTTATTTTTTGTTTTTGGATGATGTGGAGCTTTTATTTATATAAATAATTATTATATAATATTATGTAATTTAAAGTATTTATAACTTATTATATTTAATTTTAATTAATATTAAACTAAATAAAAGTTATTGAAAGATTTTTCAATTGATAAAGAAAATTTAAAGAATTTTACTTTGAAAAACAAGTTGAAAAATATTCTGGTTGAAATGGAATTTTCTCTAGAAAAAATAGTTAAAAATATGATAAAATAAGATCTCTCTAAAAATTAAAAATAACTCTTTTAAATGGATTATATTAAAAATAAAGAAAAATTAGATAGTTATATGATGAAAATAAATAAAATTAAGAAAAAACAGATTTATTGACAAAGCTCTTACAAAAATTATTTCATATAATGTTACTTATGTAGAATGTCCAATATTTTACATGCATTATGGGAGAAAGAATTATGAAGTTTAAAAGAATAATGCTTGTTAGCATACTTTTTCTGGCTATTTTAGCAATAGGTGCTGTCAGCGCATCTGATGGTCATGATTCAGTTAACCTGACAGTTTCAAACGATAATACAAGCTTGGATGTTGATAAGCTTGCTGTCGTTGAAGATGATGAAAATCTGACGGACGAATATGAATATTATGAGGATGACTATGAAATAATTATTTAAAAAAGCGTAAATATTGATGATGAATATTCTGAAATTGTTTCTTACGGCATTTATGATGATGCAGGTGGTTCTGTTGCAATCCATTCATCAAAAGAAATATCTCCCAAAAATAATTTTTAACACTTCATCAATCTTGATTTCATAGGGCATATGCAATTTTTTTCTTAAATTGAATATTGGTAGAGATCATTTGTTTTTGAATAGGTTCATTATCTTTTTAGTTTTGGTGATTTGAACAGTTATTGGCAATAATGACTAAATCAATCTAATTTTCATAATATTTTTATTTGATTATTTACAGAGTTAATACTGTAAAAATTATTTTGATAGCAAATGCTATTGACAGTGTTTGTAATAAAAAACATTTTATATTGATAATTTATGTATAAAATTGATAAAAACTCTCTTTTAAGAGTCTTTGTTTTGATGGTGAATAATATATGAAATTTAAAAAACATTTGTTGGTTGTTTTATCAGTTTTGATTTTATTTCTGTTTATAACATCAGCTAGCGCTGCTGATGCCAATGAAATTGATGTAATCTCCATTGACGAATCAATCAACCTGGAAAATAATTTATTATCTTCTGATAATAATGTAAAAAGTAATGATATTTTAAAATCATCTAATGATGAATTATTAACTGCTGGAACTGACTGGTATGTTAATTCAAGTAAAGATAGTAGTGGTGATGGAAAAAGTGAAAAGGATGCATTTAAAACATTAAGTGAATCTTTAAATGAAGCTCAGGATGGAGACACAATTTGGATTGCATCAGGAGAATATACAGGAAAGGATAATATAGGATTAACCATTGCTAAAAATTTAAACTTCATAAAAAATGGTGATGGTGAAGCAATCTTTGATGCTGAAAACTCAGGTAATATTTGGACTGTTAATTCCACATCCATAGATATAACAGGTTTGACCTTTAAAAATGGAAATTCAACTAACGGTGGTGCAATTTATATTTCACATGAAGTTAAATCCAATATAAACGCTACTTTTATTAATAACACTGCAGTAGACAGGGGTGGTGCTATCTATATTGTAAGTGGCGGTATTTCCGGTACTTTAAATGGTGTTTTTATTAATAACACTGCATCTGATTGGGGTGGTGCTATCTATATTGATAGCGGTGGTATTTCTGGTAATGTAAATGGTACTTTTATTAATAACAAAGGAAGTAGCGGTTCTGCTATCTTTATTGCTGGTGATATTTCCGGTAATGTAAATGGTACTTTTATCAATAACGAAGCAATGTCTCGTGGTGCCATCTATATTTATAATGGTGATGCTTCTGGTAATGTAAACGGTACTTTTATTAATAACGTCGCAAATCAGGGTGGTGCAATCGCTGTTGGTGATGTTGGTAAAATTTCTGGTAATGTAAATGGTATTTTTATTAATAACACTGGATATTATTCTGGTGGTGCTATATCTATTGACGATACAGAGCGTTATTCTACTGGTAAGATAGAGGGTATTTTTATTAATAACAAAGCAGAAGATGGTGGTGCTATCTATATTGAGTTTACTTATGACGACCCTAATGTTTCTTTAGGTGGTACATTTATCAATAACAATGCAAGTAGGGGTGGTGCCATCTTTATCAATCAACTGGTTAATGCTATAATTATTCAAGATTCTATTTTTTTAAATAATGGTGATGAATTATCTGATGGTATAGGAAGTTATATTAAAACTATTGATTGCTGGTTTGGAAATAATGCAACAAATTACAATAGCAGGCCGGATGCAGGAAAGGCAGTTATGGACAGATGGCTGTTCTTAAATGCAACAGCTAGTCATACGACAATTCTTCAGGAGAGATTAAGTCATATGATGCTTCAAAAATGAACTTTATTTTAGATTTCACTCAAACATTGGGAGAATTGGATAAAACTTCTGCTTTGATTGGTGAAAATATAACATATACTGCAAGACAGGGCGGAAATTCCGCTGTAACAGGTAAATATGAAACTGGATCATATACATTGAATTGAACAATGTTAAAATCCATACTGAAATTGATATTGCTAACCCAAGCATTGCTTTAAACGCCAATGATGAAGCTGATGTTGGTGCTACTTTAACTCCTGCTGATGCAGGTAACCTAACCTATTCTTCAAACAACACAAACGTTGTTGTAGTAGAAAATGGTAAGATCAAAAGTATTAAAAAAGGTAACGCCACAATTACAGTTTCATTTGCTGGTGATGAGAGATATGCAACAGCAGAAAATAAAATCATCTCTGTTATTGTCGGCTTGAATGATGCAAGCGTTAAAGCTGAAGACATGGAATTAAAAGTTGGCGAATCAGGCGTTATTAATTATACTGTAGCTCCTGAAGGATTAAAAGTTAATTTTGTAGCTGATAACTCAGGTATTGTCAGTGTGGATGAAGACGGCACTGTCAAAGCATTAAAAAAAGGTACTGCTAAGATTACCATTAATGTTGGTGACGATGAAATATATGCAAAAAATTCAACAGTCATAACAGTTACCGTTACTTTAAATGATGCCAGTGTTGAAGCTGAAAATATGGAATTAAATGTCAGTGATTCAGGTGTTATTAATTATACTACTAATCCTAAAGGTTTGGATGTTACATTCGTAGCTGACAATTCAGGTGTTGTCAGTGTTGACGAAAAAGGAACCGTAAAAGCATTAAAAGAAGGTAAGGCCAATATTACTGTTAAAGTTGGCGATGATAAGGTTTATGCTAAAAATTCAACTGTCATCACCATTACCGTAAGCAAGATTCCTACTGAGATTAATCTTAACAATCATACACTTGATTTGGGTGTTGATGATAAAGTTGATTCTGTTGCTGAATTATTGCCTTCAGATGCCGGTAAGTTGAATTTCACATCCAGTGATGAGAACGTGGTTGTTGTTGATGATAAAGGTACATTTACTGCTGTAGGTGTAGGTAGTGCCAATGTTACTGTTTCATTTGATGGCAATAACAAATTTGAAGCTGCTGAAAGTAAAATCATTTATGTAACTGTAAGTAAGATTCCTACTGAGATTTCTGTTAGGAATGACACTATTGATATGAAGGTTGATGATGAGGTTGATCCTGGCGTTAGCATTAGTCCTTATGATGCGGGTAAGTTGAATTTCACATCCAGTGACGTTAATGTTGTCCGTGTTGATGCTAACGGTACATTTATTGGTGTAGGTATCGGTACTGCCATCGTTACTGTTTCATTTGATGGCAATAACAAATTTGAACCGGCTAAAAGTAAAGATATTGCTGTTACTGTAACTAAGATTTCTACTGAGATTGTTGTTGTGAATTCCTTCTGGTGCTGGTGAGTTGGATTATGTCTCAAGTGATGTGAGTGTTGTTCGTGTTGATGGTAACGGTACATTTGTTGGTGTAGGTGCTGGTAGTGCTACTGTCACTGTCAGATTCTTAGGTAATGAAAAATATTCTGCTGCTGAAAATAAAACCATTGGGGTCACAGTTACTTTAAATGATGCCAGTATTATTGCCAAGGATATGAACATGGTTATCGGTGAAAAGGCCACTATTAGTTATAGTACTGTTCCTGCCGGTTTGAATGTTACTTTTGTTGCGGATAATTCAGGTGTTGTCAGTGTCAGTAATGATGGTGTTGTTACTGCTTTGAAAACTGGTGTTGCTAAAATTACCATTTTGACAGGAGATAATAAAAAGTATGCTTTGAATTCAACTACTGTTACTGTAAATGTAAACAAGATTCCTACTCAAATTACTGCATCTAATATTGCAACTGTGTTTAATGTTAAGAAAAACATTGTCATCACTTTAAAGGATGGCAACGGCAAACCGATTAGTGGAGCTAGGATAACTGTTGACTTGAACGGTGCTGAAACATACACTACTGGTGCAAACGGTCAGGTTAAAGTTCCAACCAAAAAGAGTGTTCCTAAGACATACACTGCAAAAATAACATTCAAAGGCAGCGATATATATGCTAAATCATCCAAAAATGTTAAAGTTACTCTCAAAAAGGGAACTCCTAAGATAACTGCATCCAAAAAGACCTTCAAAGTCAATGTCAAAACCAAAAAGTACACAATAACATTGAAAACCAACATGAACAAGGTCATGAAAAACAAGAAGGTCACTTTAAAGGTCAACGGCAAGACTTACAAGGCAACTACCAACTCCAAAGGTAAGGCAACCTTCAAGATTACCAAACTGACCAAAAAGGGAAAATTCAATGCGGTTATTAAATTCGCAGGAAACAGCTACTATAAGATGGTGACTAAAACTATTAGAATAACAGTTAAAAAGTAAAGGTTTAAACACCTTTACAAATTCTTTTTTTTTTAAATCGATTTCCTTGATTTTAATCGATGCTTTCATCGGTTTCTTCATTTTATTTGACCGATTTTTACATTACCATCAGCCATTTCGGTTTTCGGGTTTGATTTTTAATGGGGATATATATCCTGCAACTCAATCATATCTGTTTTTACAAATCACGGCCGTTAATGTTAACATCAATGCTCGAAATGGCCTTAAATCAGATATCTCTGTAAAAAATCATTTACATTTTTTTAGAATTGGCCGAAAATGACTATGATTTGTCCATTTTAACTAAATAATTATATATCTTTTGTTAGAAATCTAGTATTACTTAAAGATAATTTCACAAAAAATGGAGGAATAAAATTTGTTTAATAAAAAGTTCATGTTTATGGCCATTTTCATTGTAGGATTACTTGCAATCTCGGCTGCCGGCGCTGCCGATTTAAACACAGCAGATGAAGTGGCCATTGATGGAGATGATTTGCAAATCAGTATGGGCGATGAGAATATTATTCAAAAGAATGCTGAAGTCGAAAATGATTTGGAAAATGATGCCAACGAATTTTTTTCGGCGGTTTCATTGGAAAATGATGATTACTATGTGTCCGGTGATGATTCGAACCTGACTGAAGCTAAACTGGAAGTGGTGAAAACTCCAACAAATCCCGGAGACAATACGGTCATTTTCAAATTAACTAAAGTGGAGGACAATTCTCCTCTTGCAAACGTGTCATTAGGCGTCAAATCAGATTATGATCATTTCATTGATGGAATCATCACAGATTCCAATGGTTTGGCCACCTATTACCATGCATTGGAATCAGGAACTTATTCCTTGATTGCAGGTTTGGGAGATGCCGATGGCTTCGGCTCAAGTAGTGAAACCTTGCATTGTGATCTTCTGTTTTTCAGCATTACAATCAAGGAACAGACAGACGGTTCTGTTAATGAAATTGTAGTTAGCGGAAATACATTTACGGATATTCAAAATGCAGTATCCAGCGTAAAGAAAGGTGGAACCGTCAAATTATCCGGAAAATACGAGGGTACAGGCATTCCAATCAGAATCAACAGAAACATAACTCTTATCGGAGTTGGCAATACGATACTCGATGGTAACTGCTCAAGTTTAATTTTAAGAATCGTTTCCAGCGGAGTTTCAATAAAGGGTTTGACATTCATCAACGGATATACGGACCTTGATGATTTTAGAAATGCCGCCAACAGGATATCTGCAGGTGCAATTCAGGCAACCGGAAACAATACCTTGATTCAGAATTGCATATTTCTTTCAAATCAGGGATTCATGTATGGTGCAATAGAGCTGAACGGCAATCACAGTACCATAGAGGACTGCTCATTTACTGCCAATGAGGTATATCTGAATGGCAGGACATATACGGAATATGTGTATGAGTCAGACGGTCGAAGAAAGGACATAACCTATGCCTATGAAAATACTGCAGGTGCTTTCAAATGGAGCGGAAATGATAATCTCCTGTCCAATTGCGAATTCATAGACAATGTGGGTTATGTGGACTTCATCTTTGAAGGAAAAAACAATGTAATCAAGGAAAGCAAATTGGTACTGTCCGCCTCTGACGTCACAAAGTATATGGGAGGATCTGAAAAATACACAGTTACCTTGACAGATAACGGGGTGCCGGTTGCTAACGTTAATGTTAAAATTAACGTAAACGGCAAGGAATCGACTGTCAAGACAAACAGCAAAGGTCAGGCTTCAGCCGATTTGAATATGGGTGTTGGATCATATGATGTTATAAGCGAGTATGGTGATTTAAGAACTGCCTCAAAAGTCAATGTCAAATCAACAATAACTGTCGCTGATGCAAAGGGCACATATCTGAACTCAAAGGCCTCTGCCACATTCCTAAACACCAACGGAAAGGCTCTGGCCAATACCAAAGTCAATTTCAAGATTGGAACTGAAACCTACTCTGCAACAACCAATTCTAACGGTGTTACAACCGCCAATATTGATTTGGGAGTCGGAACCTACACTGTAACTGCAGTCAACCCGGTTAATAATGAGCAAAAAACATTTAAACTAACAATTTCAAAAACTGATTCTAAAATTGCATTAACATCAACTCAAAGCAATGGAGTTGCTACTTTAACTGCTACCTTGACACCAACAACTGCCAGTGGCAATGTTGTTTTCAATGTCAACAGTGAAAATAGGAATGTTCAAATCAACAATGGAAAAGCCACATTGACACTTAAGGATTTGGAACCTGGTAATTACACTGTAACTGCAAGTTATAATGGTGATAAAAACTTGAATGCATCCACATCAAATGCTGTAACTTTCAGTATTGCAGAGGTTTATCCTATTTTAACTGCAAAGGATCTCACAAAAACTTATGGCACTAGCAATAAGTTTGTTGTAAATTTGGTTGACAGTAAAGGAAATGCAATACCAAATGCAGTTGTCAATGTCGACATTAAAGGTAAGATTACACCAATCACAACAGGTAGTAACGGTCAGGCTACAATGGTGATTGGATTGGCTCCGGGCGAATATACTGCAAATGCAACATATGGCAATGCCGCACAGGCCAATGCAAAAATCACAGTCAAAAAAGCAACTCCAAAACTAACTGCCAAAGCAAAAACATTCAAAAAATCAGTCAAAAACAAAAACTATGTAGTTACTTTAAAAACTAACCAAAACAAGGTCATGAAAAGGGCCAAACTTACCTTGAAAGTCAATGGTAAAACCTACTCTGCAACAACCAATGCCAAAGGTCAAGCAACCTTTAAAATTACCAAACTGACTAAGAAAGGTAAGTTTACCGGAACAATTGCCTACAAGGGTAACGCATACTACAATAAATTGAGTAAGAAAGTTAAAATTACAATCAAGTAGGTAGAGCCCTACCTACAATTTTCTATTTTTTTATACATACATCATCTGGAATATGTCTTTTTTTATAAGATCTCCTGTTTGCTTGCAAGGATGATTAATTATTTTCATTGTTAGACATATCTGTTTAATCTACTACATTATAAAATCAATTATCTGTATACCTTCCAATGGCCGAATAAATAAATAGTTTTATAAATATGGCTTTCCTATCAGTCATGATAGTTATATATTTATATGTCCGTGCATAAACTTTAAAGTGTATTGAATGTTTTTGGCAAAAACAATACATTTAAAGATTATTCGTTTAATATAAAACATTTTTAGCAAAATATTTTTCAGGGAGAATTGAAGATGGAATACAGGAAAAGCATGATTATAATAATGCTGGCTATTTTTCTTTTAAGCATCACCAGCGTAAGTGCAAGTGAAGTGAACGATGCGGCAATGACCGATGGGAATGCAGACCAGATGGAGATGTCCTCAGACAGTGCAGTAGATGGGGGCAATGCCATATTGGCACAGGTAATTGATGATGAAGGCGTGAGTGCGCAAACGGATTCGCCAACGTTAAGTGAAAGTACAGGTTATTATTCGGACTTGAGAAAGGATATTGAAAATGGTGGAAACTTAACAAAAAGTTATTACTGGAATAGTGGCGGCGATACTATTGAGATTACAACTCCCGGAATGGTTATTAACGGTAAAGGTGCGGTAATTGATATGGGAAGTTCCAAAATTCAAGCTTTTAAGGTAAGCGCTTCCGGTGTAACATTTAAAAACCTGACAATTAAAAATGCTCGTTATGATGGGGGTAATGGTGGAGCAATTTACTTTAATAGTGATGCTAGTTCGGGCAATGTTGAAAATTGTAATTTTACAGATATCAGATTATATAATCAGGGTATGGGGGGTGCGATTTACTTTAGTAGTAACGGTAATGTAACAAATTGTAATTTTATTAATAATAAAGCAACACTTGATGATAGTAAGGGTGGTGCTATCTACATGGGTTCAGGCACTGTAACAAATTGTAATTTTATGGATAACTATGCTATTAATGAGGGTGGTGCAGTTTATTTCTTGAATCAGGGTATTGTTGAAAATTGTAATTTTAATGTTAATGAAGCAGGCAGTAATGGAGGTGCTATTTGGATGGGTTCTGGTAGTGTTGAAAATTCTAGTTTTGCTGATAACACTGCTGGTTCTGATGGTGGTGCTATTTTCTTTAATAATCGTGATCCTGCTCCTACAGTAACAAATTGTAATTTTACAGGTAACAAAATAAATGGTTATGAGAGTTATGGTGGAGCCATTATGTTTAGATCTTTTGATGGTACTGTGTCAAATTGTAATTTTAATGTTAACGAAGCAACTGGTAGTATCAGTAATGGTGGTGCAGTTTGTTTCTTTATTCATGGTACTGTTGAAAATTGTAATTTTACTGATAACACTGCTGATTTGGGGGGTGCGGTTTACTTTAGCGAGAATGGTGAAGTGACAAATTGTAATTTTACTAATAACACTGCTGGTTCTGATGGTGGTGCTGTTTACTTTGTTGGTAATGGTGATGTAACAAATTGTAATTTTACTGGTAATAATGCTACTACGGGTTCTGCAATTTACTTCTACAAATGGGATTCTTCAGATACTTTAACTGTTTCTGATTCTACTTTCTTAAACAATAGGGCAAATGCAGAAACTTTAGAAGTAACTAAAAATGATAACAATATTACAATTACTTTAACAGGTAACGATAACCTTTTAAACGCAATCTATTCCAGATATGATGCTGAAGTTACCTTTACCAATGTTACTTATTGGAGTGCAAACGGAATCGCAACTACTGGAAGTTCCGCTATCAAACCTTCAAGATCCAATAAGGAAGCTGGTCAAAACATCACTCTTGAAATTTATGATTCTGACAGTTTAGTTGATAACGTTACTCTGGTAACTGACGATAACGGCCAAGCCATATATGACTTAAGTAAACTAAGCAACGGGAAATACAAGTATAATGCATATCATCTCGATGACAGCTATTACACATACGCTGAAAAGAACGATACATTCACTAAAGGTATGGGTGATTTCAACATATTGCAAAGCCTCATCAATAGGGCTGATGCAAATTCAGTGCTCACCTTAAACCGCAGCTACACATTCACCATAGGCATGGATGAAAATCTCACCGACGGCATTGTCATTGACAAGCCAATCACAATCAACGGTAACGGCTACACAATCAATGCTCTGCAAAAGGCAAGAATCTTCAAGGTCACCTCAGGAAATGTGGTGTTAAATAACATTACCTTTACAAACGCAACTGCTTCCAATAATGGCGGTGCAGTTTACTTCCAGAATACTGGTACTGTGTTAAATTGTAATTTTACTGATAACGAAGCATACAATGGTGGAGCAGTTTACTTCTTTGATACTGGTGAAGTAAAAAATTGTAATTTTACTGGCAATACTGCAACTGGTTCTAATAGTTGGGGTGGTGCTATCCGAATGAATTCTGGTACTGTGTCAAATTGTAATTTTACTAATAACACTGCTACCAATGGTGACGGTGGCGCCATATTCATGTATTCTGGTACTGTTGAAAATTGTAATTTTACTGATAACCAAGCATCTCTTGATGGTGGTGCAGTTTACTTCGTAGGTACTGGTAATGTGACAAATTGTAATTTTACTGACAACAAGGCAACTGGTACTTACTCTTATGGTGGTGCAGTTTACTTCCAGAATACTGGTACTGTGTCAAATTGTAATTTTACTAATAACAAAGCAACATACATTGGAGGAGCAATTTACTTCTATGATAATGGTAATGTAACAAATTGTAATTTTACTGATAACGAAGCATACTATGGTGGTGCTATTAGATTCAATGGTGAAGGTAATGTGACAAATTGTAATTTTACTGATAACGAAGCATACTATGGTGGTGCTATTAGATTCAATGGTGAAGGTAATGTGACAAATTGTAATTTTACTAACAACCATGCAACTGTTGATGGTGGTGCAGTTTACTTCCAGAATACTGGTACTGTGTCAAATTGTAATTTCACTGCTAACCATGCAGCTACTGGTTCTGCAATTTATTTCTACGGTACATCAGCAACTAAAACTGTTTCCAATTCTCGTTTCTTAAACAATAGAGCAAATGCAGAAACTTTAGAAGTAATTAAAAATGATAATAAT
>NZ_CACWVY010000040.1 GCF_902764455.1 uncultured Methanobrevibacter sp. | reverse complement strand
TATGTGGATGATAATTATGAGAATAATGTGACTTCTATTCCGTTTACTGTTTCTAAAGCGGATGTTGCTTTGACAGTTGAGGTTTTAGATAAGGTTTATACTGCTGATGTTAATGGTATTGTATTTGCCAGTGCTGATGGTGAGTACAAAGTAGTTATTGGTAATTATGAAACCCCAGTTATTGTTAAGGATGGTGTGGGTAGTTTTGATGTTGCCTTTGAAGTTACTCAAACCGGTACTAACTTCAACATAATTGCTAATTCTAGTGAAATTGCTTATGGTGGTGCTGTTGAGATTGCTCAGGGTCTTCCTGGTGATGCAACTGGCAGTGTAACCTACAGTTTTGCTAATGGCACTGTTATTCAGGTTGTTGGTGTTAATGAGTCATTTGTGGTGTCTGGTTTGAATGCCGGATCTTATGTGGTCTATGCAAATTACTCTGGTGATGGTAACTATGCTCCTGCTCGTGACAGTATAACAATAACTGTTGGCAAAGTGGTTAATGATGTTTTAGTTTATGCTTCTGATGTTGTTTATGGTGAAAACGCTACAATTATTGTTAATGCTGATGTTGATGGCAGATATGCCGTTATTGTTGGGGGTAAAAGGTTAATTGCTGATGTTGTAAATGGTGAGGGTGATGTTGATGTTGCTTTAAATGCGGGTCGTTATGACCTTTATGTGGATGATAATTATGAGAATAATGTGACTTCTATTCCGTTTACTGTTTCTAAAGCGGATGTTGCTTTGACAGTTGAGGTTTTAGATAAGGTTTATTCTGCTGATGTTTGTGGTATTGTATTTGCTAGTGTGGATGGTGAGTACAAAGTTGTTATCGGTAATTATGAAACCCTAGTAATTGTTAAGGATGGTGTGGGTAGTTTTGATGTTGGAATATTAAGTGTAGGTAATTATACTGCATCTGTAAGTTTCTTGGGTGATGACAATTATAATCCTAATTATAATGAGACTGCCTTTGAAGTTACTCAAACTGGTACTAACTTCAACATAATTGCTAATTCCACTGAAATTGCTTATGGTGGTGCTGTTGAGATTGCTCAGGGTCTTCCGGGTGATGCAACTGGTAGTGTGGCCTATAGTTTTGCTAATGGTACTGTTATTCGGGTTGTTGGTGTTAATGAGTCATTTGTATTGTCTGGTTTGAATGCCGGATCTTATGTGGTTTATGCAAATTACAGTGGTGATGGTAACTATGCTCCTGCTCAGGATAGTATTGCAGTATCTGTTTCTAAAGTAGATGTCACTGTGAGTATTGAGGTTTTAGATAAGGTTTATACTGCTAATGTTAATGGTAATGTCTTTGCCAGTATCGATGGTGAGTATAAGGTTGTCATCGGTAATTATGAAACTCCAGTCATTGTTAAGGATGGTGTGGGTAGTTTTGATGTTGGAATTTTAAATGTCGGTAACTATGTTGCTTATGTAAGCTTCTTGGGTGACGATAATTACAACTCTGCAAATAATGAAACTGCCTTTAAAGTTACTCAAACTGGTACTAACTTCAACATTATTGCTAATTCCACTGGAATTACTTATGGTGGTGCTGTTGAGATTGCTCAAGGTCTTCCGGGTGATGCAACTGGTAGTGTAACCTATAGCTTTGCTAACGGTACTATCATTAAGGTTGTTGGTGTTAATGAGTCATTTGTATTGTCTGGTTTGAATGCTGGAAGTTATGTGATTTATGCTAATTATTCTGGTGATGGTAATTATGCTCCGGCTAGTGACAGCATTGCAATAATTGTGGATAAGGCTGTTAATAATGTTTTAGTTTATTCTTCTGATGTTATTTATGGTGAAGTTTCCAATATTGTTGTCGTTGCCGATGTTGATGGTGAATATGCTGTTGTTGTCGGTGATAAACGATTCATTGTTGGTGTTGTAGATGGTAATGGTAATGTTGAAATTGCTTTAGATGCTGGCAGTTATGATATTGCTGTTGAATATGTGAATGAGAATTATGAAAATAACATTACTGCTGCTCCGTTTACTGTTTCTAAAGCGGATATTAATTTGATTGTTGTTGCCTTTGATGTGGTTTATCCTGAGGAGGTTAAATGTGTTATTTATTCCAGTATTGATGGTGAATTTAATTTCACAATTGGTGATTATTCGACAATTGTTGTTGTTAAAAATCATTTTGCTGAACTTAATTTGGGTGTTTTAGATGCGGGTGATTATGTAGTCACTGTCAGTTATCCAGGTGATTTGAATCACAACTCTAATTTGTCTTCAATCAATGTTAATGTTGCAAAATTCACTCCAAACATTACATTGAATGTTTCAGATATTGATTACGGTGATGTTGAAGCCATAATCATTACAAGTGATATTCCTGGTACTGTAAATGTCACTGTTAATGGCATCACCCAAGCAGTTGAATTAAACTCAACATTGAATTTATATAATTTGGCTGCTGGATCATATCTCGTAACTGTTGTCTATAATGGAGATAAGAATTATGGAAGCGTCAGTATATCTGATGAATTCAATGTTAATGGTGTGAATGCTACAATTAGTATTAATGCTGCTGATATTGATGCGGGTGATGATGAAATAATCGTTGTAACTTTACCTGCTGATGCAACAGGCAACATAACTGTTAATGTTGATGGTAAAAATTATATTGTGCCAGTTAAAAATGGAAAAGCAACAATAACTATTCCGGATTTAAAAGTTGGAAATAAAAATGCGAATATTTATTATTCGGGTGATGAAAAATACTATCCAACTGGAGATTCCGTTTCATTCATAGTAAATAAGCTTAAAACTAACGCTACAATTAATGTTCCTGGTGATATTAAAGCTGGTGACAATGCTACTGTTGATGTAGTTATTCCTGATGCAACCGGCAGTATTTCTGTCATTGTTGATGGCAATGAAACTGTTGTTCCTTTAGTAAACGGTTCTGTTAGTGTTACTTTAGATAATTTATCTGCAGGTGACCACAGTATTGTTGTAGTATATCCTGGTGATGAAACTCACGCTCCTACTCACAGTGCTTCTAGCTTTAAAGTTGAAGGTGAAGTAATCATACCTAAAGTTGTAACTGAATTTACCTATATCTCACTTAACAGTGACTTAACTATTAATGCTGTATTGAAAGATAGTGAAGGCAACCCAGTTTCAAATGTTGATGTTACTTATGTTGTTGGAAATGAAACAGCCACTGTAAAAACCGCAGCGGATGGTTCATTCACCATTTATGCTAAAAACAAAGAGGTTGTTTCACTTAGTTATGCTGGAAATGATAGTTTAGAAGGAGTTAATATTTCAATAAAAGTTGATGTTGCTTCAGAATCTAGGTTGGGCAGTAAATTTAACGTTACTGAAGGTATTTCGATTAAAACCTATGCTGTTGATAGTCCTGCTGGTGAAATTGGTCAGACCAATTTATTCCTGTTAACTGACTCCAACGGTAATCCTATCGTTAATGCGTCTGTTCAGTTTGCATATAAAACAGTTATTCTAAATAGAACTACTGATGAAAATGGTATAGTATTTATTGGTATTAATACTCAGGTAGCTCAGGAAGCACTCTGTGCCATGTCATATCTTGGCGATGAAAAACACAATGCTACATTTGTCGCATTCAGTTATGACATCCAGAAAAAACCAATAACAATCACAGCAAGTGCAAAAACCTACAAAACAAGTGCAAAAACCAAAAAATACACAGTAACCTTAAAAACACAAAAATGTAACTCAAGAGATGGTAAAGTTTACTTAAGTGCTGGTAAGAAAGTAACACTGAAAATAAATGGTAAAACCTACACAGCGAAAATAAACGCTAAAGGTCAAGCAACCTTTAATCTTAAAATTACCAAAAGGGGTAAATTTTTAACTATCATTAAGTTTTCAGGTGACAAAACTTATGCAGCAGCAAGTAAATCAGTAAAAATATCAATTAAATAAGTGAGATTATATTTTTCTCACTTGTACTTTTTTTTTTTGATTGGATTTTTAATTTAATAATGCAATTCGTTTCCAACATGGAAGTTAAGGTATTTTGCAAATTCGCTGCTTATAATATGGAGGTGGTTTAAACATGTCTGTATTCAAAGTATCTTTGGATGATCTATTTCAAAAATATCATTTTTTTAGGTATGCCTAAAAATATGGAAAGCTTTATATACTATGAAAACAAACTTTAATACAAGTGACATGAATTTAGGTATACCTAAATTTTCACTTTAAACAAAACATATTATTAGTCAATAATAAGATGTACTCTCCAAAAAATGAATATTAAGTTAGTTTTCACAATTTCTAATTTGATATTTGGGAAAATAACTCATTATTTTCCAAAAACGAATAAGATGTTTATAACTCTCCAAAATAAACATCAAAACATTATTCGACTCCCTTAAATAGTGGAATTTCACTATTTTTAAACCTATACTAAATTGTTTTAACTCTCTTTTCAATTTAGTAGACACATATAACTACTCTCTTGAAATTAAATATGTTTTTCATATTTAATTTCATAATTCTGATTTTTGAAACATTTATTTGACATTGTGTTTTATATCCTGCTTTTTTTCAATATCTAATATATTTAAGTACAATAAATTAGATACCTATATTTAATTAAACAAAGTGGGGAATTATTATGGATAGGACAAAAAAATTAATTATTGCTATCATAATTCTTGTTCTTATAGCGCTTGTGGCAATAATTGCGGGAGCACTATTTATCGGCCATAATAGTGAACTTTCAGATGGAACTAGAAATATTTTGGTTTGTGCAATTGATGAAAGTGAATCTAGGCCCGGAATGGGTGCTTGTGACATGTGTTTTATTGTTACATTGGATAATGGTACTTTAAAAAATTATACTGCGGTTTATCCTGGAGGTTTGACACACCCTACTGCTTCTGAACCTGCAGAAGCTCAATCACAGGGTGCCGGTCCTAGGTTGTTGCTTCATGATGCATTCTGGGAAGCAGACAATGCCAAATGTATGCAGCTTGCTAAGGAAATTGTAGAATATAATACTAATAAGAAAGTTGATTCGGTTGTTGCTGTAAATACCAAAGCATTGGATGCAGTACTTGGTGCTGCAGGTCCATTGAATGTTAGTGGAAAAAACACTACTGCTAGTGCTATTGATATTATTCGTGAAGAGGATTGGGGTCAAGGTGTTTCTAGAGGTCAAGCTGTTCTTGATGTTGTTAAAGCAGCGGCGAATAAAGCAAAAGATCCTCAAATTAAATCAGGTATGGTAAACGCAGCTATTGATCAATATTCTAAAGGAAATATTATCATGGACCAGCAAGGAGCATTCGTAGGATTACTGGCTTCAAAAGGAATTGAAACCTTCTTTGGTTGAATTCCTTTTTATTTATATTTTTGGCTCTAATTTTTTCATAAAGACTCCCATAAACATCACAATCATCGGGAAGAATACTGCATATATTAACATTAACATATTGGATGAAATTAAATCGCCCATAACTGTAGAACTTGCCATAAGCATTATTAAACTTATCACCGGTGCCAATATGGCTATAAATGTATAAATTAAAATAAAAGAATTTAATTTTTGCGAATATTCCTTTAATTTGATTTGCATGTCAAAGGAAATGTCCTTGGCGATAATGTCTAGGCTGTTTGCCAGGTTTCCTCCAACTCTTAATGTGCCTATTAGCTGGTGCACTGCTCTAGCGAGTCCTTCAGATTTAACTCTTTTTGACATTTCCAAAAGTGCGTCTTCAGTTGATTTTCCAAATTTAACCTCTTCTAAAACCCTATTGAGCTCTTTTGAAAAGGTTCCGTAATCTGCATCTTTAATTGTTATCAGGGTATCATGCAGGCCTTTTCCGGATTTTAATTCTATTCCCATATGTCGCAGGGCATAGGGAAGTTCCTGATTTAAATCGGAATAACTTCGCTGGTTTTTAATTTGGGGATAATATAAAATGAATATGTAAAGCATTGCAATTGTTGTTAAAAATATCCCCATTATTTCTGCAGGCGATACAATCAGTAGAATTCCCGCTAATATTGCAAGTAAAATTATTGTTGATTTTTTAAACATTGATTCCATTAACCGTTCCCTTATTTTGTCCAAAAGATTCTTTTCTTTTTGAGAGGTTTTGTTTTCAGGTTCTAAATTTAGTCTGGAAAATATTTTTTTTATTATTTCATTGTTTTGTTCTTTATCTGCATTGTTTTCATGTTTAAGAGAAAAATTTTTAACAGAATAGATTAAAGACAACGCACTTTCCCCTATTATGATAAAAAATTTGTCTAGCATGATATGCCTCCGTTGGAAATGATTCTGGTAAGTACCTTGTCACTATCCTTGTAGTACAAATCCAGTATGCTTTTCACGTCATTAACGGAGCGAATATTATATTTTACCATGTGTTTTAACACAATTTCTCTTTTTTCAATTTCTTTGTGGAGTTCATTTATTGATCTTCCGCTTAGAGTAGCAATCTGTGACAGGGTTTTGCTTGAAATGCTTACATTGTCTATCTTGTCGGTTTCGGGATTCCATTGAAATATTTTATTTAGCTGGACGACGCCTTCCTCAATTCCAACAATTTCTGCAACTTCACTTATTCTTCTGTAGGATACGCCTGAGGGGGCATATATTCTGTTCTGCATTATGATAAAATCAATTGCTTGTATCATTATTTCCGGAACAGACATAGGTTCGTTTGTCAGTCTTGTTATTGTTTCTCGAGCATCATTTGCATGTAATGTTCCAAATCCGGAATGTCCTGTATTTAATGCTGTAAAAAGAGTAATTGCTTCATCGGCTCTTACTTCTCCAACAATTATTCTGTCAGGGCGCTGCCTTAAGGAATTCTTGACAAGATCATTCATTGTTAACTCTCCCTTATTTTCAACGTTTGCAGGTCTTGTTTCCATTCTTATTACATGTTCGTGAGGAATTTGAAGCTCTAATGTATCTTCAATGGTAATGATTCTTTCTTTTGGGTTAATAAAAGATGACAGTGCATTTAATGTTGTGGTTTTTCCGGAACTGGTTCCTCCGGATATGATTGCATTTGCTGATTTCACTCCAAGTCCGTCAATGCACAACCATAAAAATGCCGCCAACTCAATTGAAATTGTTTTTGATTTTATTAAATCAATTATTGTGAGCGGATCTTTTTTAAATTTCCTGATTGTCAGTGAAGGTCCGTCTGGAGATACTGGGGGGATTGTTGCATTGATTCTTGAACCGTCAATCAGTCTGCCATCTAAAATCGGAGATTCCTGGTCGATTCTTCTGTTGATTTGTCTTGCAATTGAGTCAATCAGGTCAGTCAGTTCCTTTTCATCGCTGAATGTGATGTTTGTTTTCATCATTCCGTATTTTCTGTGATAAACAAACACGGGTTTGTCAATTCCATTTATCATGATTTCTTCTAAGTTGTCATCCTGAATTAGTGGATCAATTTCACCGTATCCGATAATATCTCTGAGCAGCTTGTGTGCTAAGCTATCTAAATATTCATTTGAGATGTCATAATTTTCATTATTTTCTCTAAGTCTTATGAATAAGAAACTCTTAATGTCATTTAATAGCTTCATCTCATTTGGCTGGAAATTTTCGCCGGATGATATAGCTAAATCCACTAAATTTTCTCGAAGTTCTCCAAGAAGAATTTTTTCCTGGGGGGTGTAATTTTGTCTGACTACGTCATATTGTGGTATAATGTCATTATTGCTCATATTTTCACCATTAAAGAATTTTTAACACATTATAAGATTTGTAATGCTCATTAATAAAGTTTTTATTTCAATCGAAAGCATTATAACTGATTAAAAACAATTCAATATTGTAAAAGCAATTTTGGGGTGATTTTATTATTGATGTAGATGAAAAAATTAAATCGCTTAATGAATGTGAAAAATGTAGGGATGTCCAAATTAAAAAGTTTTCCCCTTTGAAAGATTTAATAAACTTCGATGACTATGATGGGGATTACATGAGGTGTGAATGTGGAAAAAGACCATTGGATATTGTGATGAGTCATATTTTGAAAATCATGATTGAATCTGGAATTGTAGGTGAAACTGCCACACTCCGGCGCAACTCTCCGGTTCCTTTGGCGGACTTTTACTACAGCAATCTGAATCCTCAGTTTATACAAGAAAATTCCTTGATTTTACTTCACAATGATTTTACACCTGAAACTGCTTCCAGATTAATTTCGGAAGTTCCTGAAGTAAAATGTGTATTGAAAGGAAGCCCTCAAAATGTCGTAGGTCAAATTGACATGGAATCTGAGATTAGGCATTTTGAAATTCTTGAAGGTGACGACACTCAAATAAACGTTATGAGAACCTTGCTTGGTGAAAAGGTAATCTTGGTTAAAAAACAATCAAAACACCATATTGAAGTCGCAATGACTAGTGAAGATAAGCTGGTTAGACTGCATAACTACCTTAATAACAATGACATTAAAAAAGGCATTGCCCTTGACGCAATGTGTGGTCTTGGAGCACTTGGAATTTATCTGTTGAAATATGGCTTTGAAAAAGTTATATTCAATGATATAAATCCGGAAATGATTGATGCGCTAAAAAACAATCTTGAAATAAATAATGTTGGGGATAATTTTGAAATATTCAATGAGGCATTTGAAAACTTGGATGTAGGGCATGTTGATTTATGTGTCATTGATGCATTTCCTGGGGTGGATGTTTCTGAAATTCAACAAAAGGCAGAAAAAATAGCAGATAATGTGGTAATTATCTAAACTATTTTTTTTAAATAAACATCTGCATATAGATAACAATTGCGGGTATAATCAGGATTCCCATAAGATGGG
The DNA here is from genome assembly GCF_902764455.1 of uncultured Methanobrevibacter sp. Classification (NCBI taxonomy): domain Archaea; kingdom Methanobacteriati; phylum Methanobacteriota; class Methanobacteria; order Methanobacteriales; family Methanobacteriaceae; genus Methanobrevibacter; species uncultured Methanobrevibacter sp. The sequence continues at coordinate 8,532 of NZ_CACWVY010000040.1, read as the reverse complement.
ACTTGCCGACTCCCAAATAATGAGGCAGCATTCCCATCGCAGTTGATGTAATTAAAGCCAGTGTCATGTAGCCGATAGGTGCTTGGTAATAAAAGATAAAAACATATAATATCAGTATTTGAAGTAATATCACTCCAATTGACAGTTTTTTATAATCCACATGGCTCATTAGTTTGGAAAATGAATCTCCTAATTTTAAGGACAAAACCAGAGATACAGAAACAGCAATAAGTGATGCAAAAATGAATATGACTAAATGGTTCAGGTTCATTTCAGATATTAGATAAGACATGTAAACAGCTATTCCACTTCTTGGATTTCCGATAATGTAGATTGCAATTAATGAAAAAAGACAGTCCGAAACATTCAGTCCTGATGTTGCAAGCAGAAAGTTTACCGTATCGTCATCATCATTATCACTTGCACCGCTTGCTGTTTGTGCTATTACTGTTCCCTGAGCAGGTCCAAAGCCTGGAAGAAATCCTAAAATGGCTCCAGTTATTCCTCCGGCAAATATGCTTTTATATTTGTTAAAATCCAGATCCAGTTCATAAAATTGATTTTGATGAGGTATTGTTGAGGATTCATTCAGGCTGAAAAGTATCGTACTGATTCCAAATAGTCCTGAAAAAGTGCACATTAACGTTACTCCTGAGGAAATTGGGGTTTGAAAAATAATCCATCCTAAAATTCCGGAGAGTATAAACAGCAATAATGACCATAAAAAGTCTCTTCTTGAATTCGTTAAGCTATATGTTAGATAAACTGATGCAAAAAGCAATATCATCCATGTAAACGGTTTTGAAATATCATGCAGAGCCGGAAGAATAATTGCAAAAGCTGGAAGCATTAGTATTGTAACAATAATTGCTCCAAAACCTCCGACAGATACTATTCTTATGACTTCTTTTGATCTTCCCTGCAATACCATTCTGTGCCCTGGAAGAATTGAAGTTGCAGTTCCTTCCTCGGGGACTCCCAAAAGCATTGATGGAACAAATTCGATAAGTGCATGTGCAATTGACATCGAAACCATTAGGACGCACAGAAACTCTGGTGATAGGAATGTTAAAAGAAATGTTGATGAAGCAAATAAAATTGCTCCGGCCGTGTTGACATGTATTCCAGGTATCATTCCTGTTGTGGTTCCGATTAAAATACCTATAAAACAAGCAATTATTAATTCTATCATAGCTATTCATTGAACAAACTATAATATAAACCTTGTTGAAGCTATTGGGTATGTTTACACCGATTTTACAAAATTGTAATGATTTGGAATTATTGTTTCTATTCTATTTCAGTGGATATCTTTAAATATTATTATTTAACAAATTATACACAGTGATACTTATGGATAGAAAAATCATCATCATTTTAGCAATTGTGGCTATTGGTCTTGTATTCATTACAAGTCCTGCCTTTGCAAAAGAAAACGTCAATGTTAAAATTTCGACTGACAAATGGTTAAACGGAAAAGGAGTAATTTTAATTAAACTTGTTGATAGCCATGGAAAAGATATAAAAAGCAGCGGAAAAATTCGTTATACGATTACAGATTCTAATGGGAATTATGAGTGGAAATATAAACCATACAATAATCTTATCCGAGTAAAATATGCTCCTGGCTGGTATAATGTTAAAGTTGAATTTGATGGGGATAAAAAATATAATTCTGCTTTTGAAAGCCAGGACGTTAATGTTGTAAGCACAGGTTCCAGTTTCGATGCATATAATTATTATGATAATCATAATTGGGGTTTAAACCAAAAAATGGATGATTATATAGAGGATAATTACTGGGATGAAGAAATCTATGATGATGCTTCAAATTATGACGGCGAAGGATATTAACTGTTTTTTTTTAAATAGGTTTTGTGGTGTTTGTAATTTACAAACACCTGGTTTGTTTTTTGCGAATTATGCGGAAAGTATTTTTCAATATTAAATTAGGAAATTGTGGAATCAGATTTTATATCTGAAGGTTTACGGATTAGATTATTATTTCAAAAATGTCATAAATTTTTAACAAAACATTATTTAATTATTAAACTAAAATATTAATATATAATTTAGTCATATTTTTTAATTATTGAATAGTGTGGTAAAATGTCTCAAACATCTCAATGGAATTCAGTATTTACATTTATAATGGCCATGATTGGTCTAACTATAGGAATAGGCAATATCTGGAGGTTTAGTTACGTACTTTATTCCAATGGTGGAGGATCATTTTTCATACCTTATGTAATTGCAATTTTGGTCATGGGAATTCCATTTTTAATTTTAGAATATGGGCTGGGATTCAGTTTTAAGAAAAGCTTTTCAAATTTGATGCATAGTATTCGCCCGGAATTTGAAATAATAGCTTGGATGCTGGTTCTTTTTGTCTTCATCGTTGTAATTTATTATATGATTATATTGGGGTGGGATTTCGCATATCTGCTGAACAGTTTTAATTTCGGATGGGGAAATGACCCTGCATCCTTTTTTACAAGTTATGTAGGGGGAAGCTCAAATTTAGCATCTTTTACAACTATAATATTTCCTACTCTAATTTGTACATTGATATTATGGACTGTCTTTTGGGTAGTGTCCATTAAAGATGTTAAAGGAATCGGTAAATTATCATCTGTTTTAATTCCATTATTATTTATCATAATGATATTTGTTTTTGTTTATGCATTTACATTGCCTGGATTTAATATGGGAATAGCCACATTGCTTAATCCTAATTGGTCTGCACTTTTAAATATAAATGTATGGCTTGCAGCATTTGGGCAAAGTATATTCTCTTTAAGTATTGGTCAGGCAATGGTATACACATATGCAAGTTATCTTCCCAAAAATACAAAATTGGTCGACGAAGTGTTAATTGTTGTTATTGCAAACTCATTATATGAAATTTTTATAGCTTTTGGAGTATTTTCAATACTGGGATATATGTCAATGGCATCATCAATACCAATGGATGAATTAATTACTCAAGGTACTGGATTAATATTTATTGTATTTCCACAGATATTCAATTCGATGGGAATAATGGGACATATTATCGCTCCATTGTTATTTTTATCAATATTATTCGCAGGTTTCACTTCTGCCTTCGCACTTTTTGAACCATTGCTCTCATCTTTGTGCGATAAATTTAGTTGGAGCCGTAAAAAAGGAGTTACAATTCTCGTAATTGTTGCAGGTATAGGTACAGTTATTTTCTCAACAGGAATCAGCAGCTATTTGGTGGAAATCGTTGATAAATTTGTAAATAATTTTGGAATATTGATTTTGATTGGTATTCAGGCAATAATCTTCGGTTGGTTTTATGGAGTTGAAAAGGTTATACCTGTGTTGAATGAATTTTCAACTATTAAAGTTGGAAAATCATGGATTTTTATAATAAAATATTTATTGCCGATTATTTTAATTGTTGTTTGGATATTTGGAGTTGTGAACTTATTTGAAAGTATGAACTTCGCTGAAATAATTGTGGATGTAGTTATTTCTGTTATTGTCGTTGGGCTTGCCGTGATATTTACAAAACAGAATCCTAAAAAGTCATGATTTTCAATCCCACTTTTCTCTGGTTAAATATATTTTATTCACAAGTTTTAATTTCTTAAATCCAAAAATTATTTTAAGGTATCGCTCAAATCGGAGGATATGTCTGCAGGGATAATGTTGGATAAAATTGATATGCATGCTTTTGAAATCTTCAACCAGTTTATCGGAATACTTGTTTTACAGTCTATAGCTATTGGCATTACGTTGGGGGTTAGCATATGAAGTTTTCGTTGAATCTGTCTTCCATTTTCAGTTGTTACAAACAGGACTTTAATGCTGTTTACGAATTGGGATAATGTATAAGAAAATTAATAAGATAAAAATAGATAAATTAATTTAACAATTTATGATAAAAACATTTAAAATAAAAAAAGCAAATTAATGTCCTTGTAGAGAAATAAATCTCCACAATATCCCATAGACATTAAATATATACATTTGCTCTCAATAGAGATTTACTTAATAGCAATCTCTTGTTTAATTTTATTGTTAGTTTGAATATATAAGCTTAACTAATATGGGGAGGTAACTAAATAGTGGCTGCCTCTGGAGAAAAGACCTCATGAAACATAAGTTTCCAGACCCTCATTGACTTGTTTGTATTTAATTACCTCTATGGGGATGAAAAATTGAGTTATTATCTATCTCATTTCAATAGAATCAATAATGTCCTGATGTTAAAACAATATGTTTCTATTAAGAAGAAAATTAACTCTATATTCTCACCTCCTTTTGAGAGCATGGAAAGAACACCAAAACAGTCATGGGATGAAACCGAAATGATTAATAAATAATCCTGATAAAAAATATTTTCATGATTATCTACCTCCTTCCAAATGTATCTTAAATTGAGGCCTTTTCAAGGAATAATATATAAATTGCAATCTATTTAAAGCTTGTTGAAGCCACTCAGTAAAATTGTACTCATTAAATCATAGCATATATTTTTTGGGGGAAAATTTTAAGAAGGACATATAATTCACGTGAAGCAAATAACTATATTGCTGGGGATGATTTGCAATGATATCACAACAAGCAATGTGGAAAAAGAGGATTTATGGGGGGATAATTTTTCACAAAATTAAAAAAACTTTTGGATAGACATATAATAATTTCAATTCCTAATCAAATATGTTTAAAATTATTTTAGGTGCTCTAAAATAATTATTTTAACGTATAAACAATTCTCCTGCTATTTAATACTTTCTGATCCATTTTTGCATTTAAATCTATTTACTGCATATGTCATCATATACTGACTTCTAAAATCAAAATTATTTTAAGATGTCGCTCAAATCGGAAGATATGTCTGCATTGATGATGTTGGATAAAATTGATATGAACATGTTTTTGAAATCTTCAACCAGTTTATCGGAATATTTTTTTGAATGTGTAATAAATAAGGTATAATCATCACCGTTTTGGTAAACCTGAACAAAGAACTCCGTGAGATAATCGCTGAAGTTATTAAGGACATAATTCGTAATTTCTTCGGAGTCCATATCTTTAATACTGTTTACATCTTCTATAAACTCATCCGCAATCCAATTAGGAACAAATTGGAATAATATATTCACTTCAAAATCATATTTCTGATAAAGTAATAAAATCGGATAATAACTGTGCCTCAATACTCCATAAACAGTATCTGCGACATCACCCACATATGAATTAATGGATTGATCTTTACAGTCTATAACCATCGGCATTACATTGGAAGTCATACCTATGAAATTTTCACTGAATCGGTCACGCCCATTTTCAATCATTGTAAATATGACTTTATTGCCTTTTACGAATTGGGATAAAGCATAAGAAAATACACTGGTGAACAATACATTTTCACTAATTCCAGCATTACGTAAAAATGATTTAAATGCCATATTATCAAATTCCAAATCATAGGATGATATGTTATATCCTTTAGCTGATGGATTATCTTCTAGCAAAATGCCCACATCATCCAGATTTGACAGCATAGGCAGATAAAATTCAGCTGCTTCATCGAATTTTTCAGTATTTTTTATTTGATGTGTGAAAGCGGATGATTTTAAAAAGGTATCATCAAAACCAATGCTGCCTCCATCAAGAAGAGTCATGAAATCATGTTTGAATACGCCGGCGGATATAGCATCAAAAATTATATGGTGAACCATATAAAATAAGTAATATGATTCTTCAGATTCAACAATCATAAACTTAGACAGATAATTATACAAATCAAAGCTTTCAGCAAAGAAATCAATAAGAATATTTTTATCAAGTTTGGATTCTATTGAAATTGGAGGTTTTTCTCCCATTACCAAATACGGATATTCCTCTTTAAATAATTTTATAGTAGTCTTAATCATTTTATAAAGGCCTTTTACATCTCTTATTCCATATTTCTTAATTATATTCATGATTTCTTTTATTCCGAATTTTTTAACTGTAGTTATTAAATCCTTAAGCAGATCAGAATTGGATATATCCTTGTCATTTGTTTCATACCTCTCACTTAAATGTGTACTTAAAATAGGATGCATATCTAATAATTTATCTAAAGAATCAATTATTTTTTCAAGACCATATTTCTTGGAAATAGAAATATAGTTGGGAATATGGTAAGCATTAACTTTATTATAAATATTTACATCAGCAAATACGTTAATTTGTGCTGAATTCAATGGACAACCCTCTTCTAAAGAATAAATGTCCAAATCAAAAGAAAGTTCAGACATATTTCTTGCAATTGCTTCAGGAGTGCGGAAAGTAAAGATATCTGCTATAGTAATATCATCAGATTCAATATAATTTAACAGCTTTATTGCAATTAATGAATCCCCACCTAAACGAATAAAATCATCATATATACTAATTTTATCTAAATCCAATGCTTTTTCAAAAGCTTTAATGATTTCTTTTTCATTTTCATCTCTTGGAGCCACATATTCTGCATATAAACTATCCCTATCAACATCAGGTAAAGCACGCTTATCTACTTTACCGTTAACATTTAATGGAATCTCATCTAATTTGATAACATATGATGGAACCATGTATTCAGGTTTATGTTTAGAAACATGGTCGCAAATTGAATTTTTCAACTCTATTTCATCCAAATCATTGTTTACAACAACATAAGCAACAATTTCATTATTTGCATCGTGTTTTATTGTTTGTACAGTAATGTCAGTGACATAGTCTATTTTACGAATTTCAGATTCTATTTCAGATAGTTCTACCCGGTTTCCTCTAATCTTAACTTGCGAATCATTTCTTCCAATAAAACCAACAGTTCCATCAGGCAATAAACGTACGACATCACCTGTTTTATACATTGTTTCATAACCTTGAATTTCGCCATCAAATGGATTGGTGAAGAATGCTTTTCTGTTTGCTTCAGGATTGTTTAAATATCCTTTACTTACTTGATAACCGGAGATATATAATTCTCCTACTGCACCGAAAGGAACTCTTCTTTGATGTGAATCCAAAACATAGATTTTTGTATTCCAATCGGGACCGCCCACTGAAGAATCATCGATTTTATCTCTAACATTAATTGAAGTCATGGATGATGTCGCTTCTGTCGGGCCATAGACATCAATAAATGCATAATTTTCCGGCGGTGTTACAGCACCTAATTTTTCCCCTACTGCACATAAATTCTTGATGGAGGTATAATCAATACTTTGGACGAATAATTTAGAAACCTGAGTGGTGATAATTGTATGGGTTACTCCATACTTTATGAAATATTCATTTAATTTTCTAATATTTAATTTAATGTCATTTGGAATCCAGATAACAGATCCTCCAGTTAAAAGAGCAACATAATGTTGTAGAGAAACATCAAAACCGACAGATGCGAAAACGCCATAAACATCATCAGAAGTGAAATTGGAATTATGCTGATAGTATGAAACCATATTGGCAATTGAATGTCTGCCCACCTGCACAGCTTTCGGATTTCCAGTTGTACCTGAAGTAAATAAAATACATGCCACATCATTATCTGTTGGATTATGATAAGTTAAGTTATTTAACTCTCCCACACTCTCAGATAATGATGAAACATTAATGACCGTTGGGTTTGAATCCAGTTCTTCAATGATTTCATCCACACGATTTTGGAAATGATTTGTAGTAATGATTGCTTTTGAGTTGGAATTTTCAACCATATATTTCATACGGTTAATAGGATGGTTTTCATCAATTGGGACATAGGAAGCGCCAACTGATAAAACGGCAAGATTAGATAGCAATACCCAATGATTACGTTCAACAAATACAGAAACGGTATCATTGGATCCAATATTATTATCAATTAACAATTTTTGAATTTTATCTATTAAGAAAGCTGCTTCAGCATAAGTATATGAAACATTATCGGCTAAGACAAGCTTATTGTTCGGATATTTGGATAAATTATCATTAAAAGCATCTAAAATATCAGAATAATATAAATCGTGACTAGTTTCATTAATCTCATCTAAAAGAACCAAATCCTTGCTAGAAATATAACTGATATCACCTAAATCATCTGAATTCAACATGCCATGCAAAATCAATTTATAAGATTCAACAAAATGATTAATAAAGTCACGGGAATATTTATCTGAATAAAGAACGCTTAAAATATAATCATCATCCCTTTGGATAATTTCCACAGTTAAATCAGCAATTACGTCAGCCATATTGCTTAATATGTCATTATCATAAACATCCTCAAAATTACTGGTATCTTTAATCCATTCTGGGATAAATTGGAAAAGAATATTTGAATTTATATCATACTTATTAGCCAATAACCTAAACGGATAATAATTATATCTCATAACGCCATAAACTCTATCAAACATATGATTCATAAAAGAGTCTATATCTTGATTTTTACAATCTACCAATAAAGGTAATGTATTAACAAACATACCTATTGAATTATAATTTGCGAATCTGTCACGACCGTTTTCAACAATATTGAATAAT